>NZ_JBXAYB010000003.1:0-296806 GCF_056782115.1 Dellaglioa sp. CoH-56-MRSF-14
GGACATACAAAAATCCCTCCATGATTATCGGATGAAATTATATTATTTCATCTGACAACCATAAAGGGATTATTACACAAGAAATTTCTTGTTGGAACTTTTTTTCATTTGTCTTTATAGAAATTTTCAATTAATCGATTAGGTATAAACCAAATTGATGGTACAATCAGACAAAAAATTAACACCAACTCTGGTTTAATAAATACTGACATCAATCCAATAAGTGAAAAAGATAACGACACCCATGTTTTATTGTCATTTTTAATTGCTTTTGCTAAATTTGATTCAGGCCCATTTGCTCGAAGTAATTCATTAGTTAATACTACATACATAATATTAAATAATAGAAAGACAAGGCCATATAAAAAGGCAGGCGCAAATTTATTATAATGTTCACCAACCCAGCTTGTTGCAAATGGCATGAATGACATTACAAACATAAATCCAGTATTAACAATCAACACCCGCCCATTGATTTTATCCGCCAATTGAAACATGTGATGATGATTATTCCAGGTGACACCAATTAAAAAGAAACTTAATACGTAAGCTAAAAAAGTACTTTGAAGCGGTATTAAATCTGAAAATGTGTCTCCCTCTGGTGCTTTTAACTCTAAAACCATGATTGTCATAATAATAGCAACTACAGCATCTGTGAACGCTTCAACTCTACCTTTTGACATACGAACCCCCTAAATTTTTATAAATTTAGTATTACAAAGATTAGTCATTAAATCAACTAAAAATAATTCCACTTTTTAAAGATAAAATATACTTCCAACAAATATGGCAGGCATAAACTGGTAGGTTAATTTATATTTTAATGATCAACTGGGACCATATTTATCATTTATTATGTTAACTATTTCTCTTTAATTTATATATTTTAATATATTATTAGTTAATACAAATAAATTAAGGAGTTCTAGTCTATGAATAAATTAAAATGGTTTTCCGGCGGAGATGATCGTGGAAAACAGGCCGAACAAATTATTACCGATTTATTAACTGATTTAAGTACAAATAATGGTAATAATACACTTAAAATTACGTTACAAGCTTATCTCGAAGAACTAAAACAAAAACGTTCTTCTGTTCCATTCATTTTAAGTCGCATGAACTTAGATCTTTCTAAAGCCATCAGGAATGATGAACAACCTTTATCTGACAATCAATCTAAAAAATTAAAAGAGTTAACCTCTATCTCCAATATTAGATATGGTTACTAACTATATTCTTTCTTGGTTTATACCTTTATTTTAATATAAAGTTCGTAAAAAACGACTACTTACAAAAATAATCCTTTGTAAATGGTCATTTTTTGTGTCCGTAATTTCTAACAAATTAATTTATTTTTTCATAATAGACCTCTAATTTTATGGCAAAATAAAAAAGATAACTCGTCGAATCAAGTCATCTTTTCATCTGTTATGTTGAATAGGATTGTCAAAAATCACCTTAAAAACACCTTAATTTGCATTCAAACTCATTCAATCTTATTCAAACTTTTAAAATGCAAAAGTGATATTTTATAAGGCTTTTCAACCTTATTCAAACTGTAAAATGGAGATGGCGGGAGTCGAACCCGCGTCCAAGCATATTGCCACTCAAACATCTACGTTCATAGTTATACTATTTAAAATTCGCCAACCGTAGCGCCGTATAACAGGGCTAACACGTCTGACTAACCTGATTAGTCTCTTTTAACTTCTCCAGGTGGAAGAAGTTAACGTAAGTCCACTTAATTTAGGACCCAGATCTAGCACATGGACGATACTAGGAGGATCTACGTTAGAGCGCTATTAAGCAGCTAAAGCGTAAGTATTACTATTATTTTTTGCAGTTATAATTTAACTGAGCGTTTTAACGAAGACGCAAACTTCGAAACGCAATCCAAGCTCAACCTATACCTGTCGAATCCTGAACATCCCCATAACAACTATAAACATACCATATTTATCAGTTAAAATAAAGATGTAACCTGACGACTTATTCTTTGACAAAAAAATGTCATTCAACTATTGTGAAGACAGTTACTTAGAAAGGGAGTTATAAAATGAAAATTGGAATTATTGGTGCAACTGGTAAACAAGGACAATCTACATTAAAAGAGGCAGTTTCTCGTCATTTAGATGTTACTGCTATTATTAGAAATAAAAGCAAATTAACAGAAGATGTTCCTTTTATAGAAAAAGATCTTTTCAAGTTAACAACTGCTGATTTAGAATTATTTGATGTTATTGTAGATGCTTTTAACGCTCCATTTGGTCAAGAAAATCTTCATCAAACATCATTAAAACATTTAACGGATATCTTAGCTGATACTAAGGTTAAGCTCGTTATTGTTGGTGGCGCAAGTAGTCTTTTCGTTGATTCTGAAAAAACACTGTTACTTGGTGATACACCTGACTTCCCTGAAGGTGCTAAAGCAACAGCCAAAAATATGCGTGATGCTTTAGTCACACTCCGTACCGTTTCAAATGTAGATTGGGTCTATATTTCACCAGCTGCATTTTTCAATCCTAGTGGCGAAAAAACAGGCCACTATCAAATTGCCGGTGACGTTTTAACAATGAATTCACAAGGTAATAGTGAAATTAGCTATGCCGACTTCTCTATCGCATTGGTTGATGAAATTGAATCTAATTCACATCATCAAGAACGTTTTAGCGTTGTTTCTAAATAAATTTAATTATCTGCCACTTTCACAAGAAAGTGGTTTTTTTTGTAAAAAAATAAGTGATAATCATCACTTATTTTTACGTCATTATCTAAATTATATTTTAATATTTACCTGCTAAAACGTCATCAATTAAATCTAAGACGCTATCATCTTGATTTGAACCGATACGATGATTTGCCATTTTAGCTGCCATATTTGAAGACTTTTCCATTGCAAAACTTAATGGTGTGTATGCCAACATCTCAGCATCATTATCATTATCTCCAACGGTTACTACTTCATCATCTTTTACATCCCATAATTCTTGCAAAGCATTTAACCCATTTTGTTTTGTTGCCTCTTTAACATTGATATCAATAAATCCAAAACCAGAAACTTTTGCAACTAATGATTCATCAACATTTTCTTTTAATTTAACCGCAAATGTTTTATATTCGTCAATGGGGCCATTAATCGTAACTTTAGAAATAGTTTTTTCAACCTTACTTAAATTAGGGACCTTAATAATGTCTGGATAGTACGTATTAGCCATTTCTACAAAGTTATCAGACTCACTTGCATCAATATACCCACTCTCATCTGTTGATGCTAAGATTCCATAATTTGGCGATACCTTTTGGATATATAAAACTGTTTTTTCAAATACGGCTGGATCAATATTAAATGATCTGATATGGGTGTTGCCATCATAAATAACCGCACCGTTATCTGAAACGTAACCTATTTCACCAGAGATACGTTTAAAAATATCTTTAATTTTCATAACTTGATTTCCACTTGCTACCACGAAATGAATCCCTTTATTTTTTAGTTCAACTAATTGGTGACTAAATCTAACTTCATCAAACGTTTTATTATCTCTTAAAAATGTACCATCTAAATCCACTGCAATTATCTTGACTGTCAAAATTACATTCCTCCGATTATGCTTTAATAACTCTATTATACTGCATAAGTAAACGGATACAAAGAACTAAAAAGAAACGCCCCTTGGAAAAGAACGTTTCTTTACAATTTATGATTTAAAATATCATCAATGCTATCCAAAACACTATCATTTTGATTCAACCCAATGATGTGTTTTGCTGTTTTTTTAGCTAACTTTGATCCGCTAGCCATAGAAAAACTATTCGGCGTGAACGCCAACATTTCTTGATCATTATCATTATCCCCAAATGTCGCAACTTCTTCATCCAAGATTTGCCAACGATTTTGTAGTAAATTTATGCCGTTTTTCTTTGTCGCGTTCACTAAATTAATATCAATATAACCAAATCCAGACGCTTTTGCTTGAAGTTTATTATTCATTTCAGTATTTAATTGTAATGATATTCTTTCATATAACGACACGGGAAAATGACCCGTCAGCATAGAAATTCCTTGATTAAGTGATACCAAATTATCGACTCCGGTTACTTTCGGATAATAATCATTTACATCTTGAATAAATGTATCAGATTCCCGTTTATCATAGAAACCTCCTTGATTATTAACCGCTAATAGTCCTATTTCAGTGAATGTTTCCTTCAAATACTGAATCGTTTCTTGATAGAGACTATTTTCAAAAATGTATTCTTTCAATAACTCTTTTGCATCTTGAATGACTGCTCCATTTTCAGCAACGTAACCAATTTTATCTTTAATTTCTTTAAAATATTGTTCAATGGCTAAGGTTGGATTCCCACTTGCTACCACAAAATGTATTCCCTGTTGTTGCATCCTTTCAAATTGATGCGAAAATCTTTCTTTATCGTATGATTTATCATCCCTTAAAAATGTACCATCTAAATCTACTGCAATTAATTTAATCGTCATCCCTGCCACCTCTAACGTTATTATACATGATTTCTATACATAACTATATTCTTCAAATGGCGTATCAAACCAGTCATAACGCATTATAATTTGCATGACTCGATTCACAGGAATCCACAATCCCGACCGTAAAATATCTTTCATTGTCTCTAGAAATATCTTGTCATTTTTTGTACTATTTGGTTGTTTAATTTTTATAATTTCTGAATTTTCAGTTTTTACAGTAATAATATGATTGTTCAACGCAATGACTTGTGCAGAAACGATATTATCACTTATTAATTTATTATCTTTGTTTTTATCTATTTTCATTTTGTTAAACTTCCTTTCTGGTATAGGTTCATACTACCTTGGCTTTATGACTTATCTATGAAGTTATTAATAATAAATCATTAAAAAAAGCTTAACCAGTTTAAGAACTGATTAAGCCTTAAATTAATAAACAACAACAGGTTCGTTTTGTGAAACGTTCGCAAATAAAGTTGCCATTGCGGCTGGTTTTGTATTAACACAACCACCAGAACCATCTTTAAGATAAGCTGTTTTAGACCAATTTGTTCTCCAACTAGCGTCATGGAAACCAATTCCACTATTTGTGAATTGAGCCCAGTAACTAACTTTGACAGAATAATTAGCTTTACCAACTTCACTACCTTTAAGTATTGATGGCGTTTGTTTGTACATAATATACCAAACACCCTTAGTTGTATCTTCACCAGTACTATGTTTACCAGTTGCAACATCAGTTGTTAAAACAACCTTGCCATTTTTATGGATCCAAACTTTCTGCTGCGCAATTGACACTTCAGCATACGTATCTCCAAGTCCATCATTTGCAGTCGTTGTGTAACCAGTTCCATAAGTATTATAGCCAACACCATATTTATCATTGGTTGCGTCAATAGCTGCAGTACCATCTTCTAACGCTGTCAAAACATGTGTCACTGAGTCATTCATTCCAAGGGCCCAACCATATGATTGTCCACTAACTGGAACAGTACTTCCTGTAGCCGTTTTAAAATTATACTTTTTATTCAATGTTGCTTGTTTCTTATTAATTTCATCTACTTTTGCAGAAATACCACTCGTATCAACAACATATTTACCATCTTCAACAGTTGCTTGCTTAAGAATATCTGCACCCTTCAACGTATACTTCGTTGATTGAACGGTATAAACAGTCTGTCTAGCAGCTAGTGTATCCAATTTTTCAGTATCAGCTTTAACTGTTTTACTGTCAGCAGATAAAGGTTGGAGTTCAGTATCCTTCAACTTCGTAATGCTACTATAGCCAGCCTTATCATAGGCAGCTAAAATTTGCTTAACATTATATTGATTCCCTTTTTTCCCAGGTGTTACTGATACTTTTCCATTTTTTAAAATGGGACTTGCATCAACAGCCACTGTTCTTGTTTTATTTAACTTTGTTAGTTGGGTTTTTAATTGTGCTTTTAATTGATCCTTAACTGTTGTATTCAACTTTTGTGGAACAATCGCATAATTTTTCTTAACATTTGAAGGAAGAATGGTACGTTGCTTCTTCAACAATGCTTTAATCGCTGGCTTATCTTCATCAGTAAAACCAGTTGTTGTATCTTTTGCATCGACTATTTTTGTTTTACCTACATAAATAACATTTTTTGACGTTTCATTTTTTAACTTACTAATAACTTTATCAACACTTAATCCACTGACATCTGTATCATTAATTGTGATGCCTTTATTAAAATGCATACTTTGATTGAAACTTGCTCCACCAAGAATTCCCAAAACTAAAATACTTCCGATACTAATACCAATCTTTAACGATTTTTTCATAGTTTTTCACCTCATATTATGAATTCATAGTGCGCTATTCCCAATAAAAATATCATACCGCACTATGAATGTCGAATCAATTTTGTTGTTTTCTAAATTATACTCTTTATAACTTTTAAAATCTTTTAAATAATATTTGACAATAATATCAGATTTATCTATACTACATTTATCAACTAACTCAGAGAGGAAATCAAGCCTATGACTTATTCACAAGTAAAACTTAATAATCGTTGGCAAAGCCGGTTATTCAGATTGTAGTCTGTTTTTTACAGATATAATCTGTCTATTCAGATTGTATCTGTATATCGGTTTGGTTTCTATAAATCAAAACCCCTGTATGGATATCAGTATATTCATGCGGGGGTTTTGTCTTTCAAGACGGCCCTCGAATCTGAGGACTGTCTTTTTTTATTAAAAATTAAAGGGGTACTTATAAAATGAAACGATTAATTGGAACCATTATTGCGTTATTTTTATTCTTAGTGATTGCTTTTTTCTCAACACTTCAACCAACAACATTTTCAAACGCTAAAGGAGTACCAACAATTGGTATTCTTCAATTAACAACACATCCTGCACTGGATGCGATTCATAAAGGAATTATTGCTGGATTAGAAAAAGAAGGTTACGTACCTGGTAAGTCTGTGAATATTGATTTCCAAAATGCTGAAGCTGATCAAAGTAATTTAAAATCAATGAGTGACAAGTTTAATAATGAAAATGTTAATCTCATGATTGGTATCGCAACACCCTCTGCACAATCTTTAGCTAATGTAACTAAAAAAACACCAATTATTTTAGGTGCCGTTACTGATCCAAAAGGTTCTGGTTTAGTTAGCAACAATCAGAAACCAGGTAATAATATCACCGGTGTTTCTGATCAAGCACCTATTAAAGCACAGTTAGCTTTAATGAAGGAACTAATACCTAATATGAAAACCGTGGGTGTCCTTTACACATCAAGTGACGATTCAGCTACAAAACAGTATCAACAATTTAAATCTGCAGCAATCAAATCAGGCTTAGAAGTTAAATCGGCAACAATTACCTCTACAAATGATGTTGACCAAGTGTCACAATCGCTCGTAGCATCTGTTGATGCCGTTTATGTCCCCACGGATAACACAGTAGCATCAAGTATGCAGACTCTCGTTAAAAATGCGACACAAGCTAAAATTCCAATTTTCCCTGCAGTAGATACAATGGTCAAAAATGGCGGCTTGGCAACTATTAGTATTAACCAATATGATTTAGGTGTAGCCACTGGTAAAATGGCTGCTGCCGTTCTTTCTGGAAAAAGTGTCCCTGCAACAACACCAATTAATTTTGTAAAAAAAGGTGATCTTGTTATTAATTTGAAAACAGCAAAGGCCTTAAATATTACAATTCCACAAGCATTAATTGATCAAGCCAAAAATAAAGGAGAGTTAATCAAATGACAATTATTGTATCTGCTATCGGACAAGGACTCCTATGGGGGGTTTTAGGTCTTGGTCTTTATCTTTCATTTAGAATTTTAGACTTTCCTGATATGACTGTCGAAGGTACTTTTCCAATGGGCGCCAGCGTAACTGTGATTTGTCTAATCCACGGAGTTAACCCGCTTCTGGCCACATTCTTTGCATTTCTAGCAGGGACACTAGCTGGTCTAGCCACCGGGTTACTTTATACAAAAGGTAAAATTCCGATTTTATTAGCTGGAATCCTTGTCATGACAAGTTTATATTCAATTAACCTACGAATTTTAACAAAAGCAAATATCAGTTTACTTGGACAAAATACAATTTTTTCTGCTCACTTTCTAACTAATCTTCCTGCATCTTTTGATTCCGTTGTATTAGGGCTCATTCTGGTTATCATTAGTATTGGCTTACTCGCTTTCTTTTTAAATACCGAATTAGGCCAAGCGTTCATCGCAACCGGTGATAATGAAAAAATGGCCCGCTCACTTGGTATCCAAACCGATCGTATGAAGATTTTAGGACTAATGGTTTCAAATGGCTTCATCGGACTTGCCGGTGGGCTAATCGCGCAAAATAATGGCTATGCTGATATCAGTATGGGTATCGGAACGATTGTCATTGGGCTTGCTGCAATTATTATCGGTGAAGTTGTTTTTGGTAACTTATCATTAACAGCACGTTTGGTTGCCGTTGTCATTGGTAGTATTTTCTACCGATTTGTTATTTTAATTGTATTAACATTAGGCTTTAACGCAAACGATTTAAAATTAATTTCTGCTATTATTTTAGCATTCTGTTTAATGTTACCAACTCTCCGAAAAGCGCTAAGACTAAATACTTTGTTTGAAGGAGGCCATTCAAAATGACTGAACCCATTTTTTCACTTTCCAATATCGTCACTACCGTTAATACCGGTACTTCTGAGGAGCAACAAATCTTAAAAAATTTAAACCTCACCATCAATAAAGGCGATTTTATAACTGTAATTGGTACTAATGGCGCTGGTAAATCGACCCTTTTCAATACAATTGCTGGTAATATTAAACCAACGAGTGGCAAAATTATGTTACGCAATAAAAATATTACGAATGAAAATGATATTAAACGGACAAATTATATTAGTCGTGTTTTTCAAGATCCTAAAATGGGCACAGCACCTAGAATGACAGTCGCTGAAAATCTATTATTAGCCTTAAATCGAGGCAGTCGCCGTCGGTTTAAACCTCGTCATTTAAAACAAAAAATGACGCAATTTCGTGAATTAACCGCAAAGATGCCAAATGGTTTATCAGAACATTTAAATACACCTGCTGGAAACTTGTCTGGTGGTCAACGTCAAACATTAAGTTTTTTAATGGCAACTTTGATTCAACCTGACTTACTGCTACTAGATGAACATACGGCCGCCCTCGACCCCAAAACAAGCCAAGAATTATTAAAATTAACCGCCGAAATTGTTGAACAAGAACAATTATCTTGTCTAATGATTACGCATCACTTAGAGGACGCATTATCATATGGTAATCGAACAATTGTCTTAAATGATGGTCAGATTCAATCTGATTTATCAGGTGAAAAACGTGCCAACCTATCTACGACTGATTTATTAGCCTATTTTAATGATTTAGAATAAAAAATACCACAACCTTATAAAAGTTGTGGTATTTTTTTACGATTTTATATTCGCTTTCTTAGTTGCAATAACAACAACTGCCAAGGCAAGTAAGATTAATAATGTCGAACCAACGAACAAACCGTTGTATGACAATCGTTCAATTACGATTCCACCAACTAATGGTCCTAACGCTTTACCAATAGATGCGGCAATATTAATCGTTCCTTGTGCCTTACCTTCTTGACCTGGCTCGGCCAGTTCATTAATCCATGCCGGAATGGCTGGGAATGCGACCATTTCACCTAACGTCAACAAGACCATTGAAAAGACAAAATGAGAAAAGTCTTTCGCAAAAATAAGTGTTGTAAATGATAACGCAAATAAGCCAACACCCATAATAATTTGTCTAAATAATGACTTAGCAATTGTTCTCGTTACAAGCGTCACTAGTGGTTGTCCAAAAACAATGAGTCCTGCATTAATCGTCCATAATAAACTATATTGACTCAATGGAATATCTAACTTATCCATATAAATTGATAAATTACTTTGCCATTGCTCGTAACTCAACCAAATAACCAGGAATGTTAACCACATTGCGCCGATAATCCAAACTTTGGGATTAACACCAGCTGATTGTTCTGATTTTGTTGGTTTCACTTTTTTTCGTATTGGATCAACTCTATACGCTAAAATAGCAGTAATCAAAAATATTGAATATAAAATTAATGCTGATACAAAGACCATTGTGACACTAACTTCAATCACGTATCCAACTAATAATGTCCCAATAACAATCCCTAAATTTAAAGCTAAATAAAAGAGATTAAAAACATATCGACTATCTTTTCTTCTAATTGTGGCCGCAAATGAATTTAAAATTGTTGCCACAATCCCGTTACCAAGACCCAAAATAACTAGCAAAATTGGGTATGCTGGCCAGCCATGCATGAAAACTAAGCCTAATACGGCCAACCATGCAATTACGATTCCTACCAATGTCGCATAATAAGGCCGCCATTTATCAAATAAATAACCACCAGCATAATTACCAATAATAGTCGCAACTGAGTTTATTAATAGTACAATTCCAGAAAATGTTAAACTTTTACCTAAATAGTTATGCATGTAAATTGTTGTTAACGGCCAGACGAAACTTGAACCTGCGCTACTAATCACTGAACCTATTAACAACCATTTTAATTTAATTTCTTTCGTCATTTTTTTCCGAAAGCCCCCTTTTTAAGGTTACTTAATGTTCAATTTTTCTAAATACTTTTGATTCTTTTCACGATCAAATTCATTTTCTGATTGTGCGATAATAACAGCTGCTAATGAATTACCAACAACATTGACGGTTGTACGACCCATATCTATGATTCTATCAACTCCAGCGATAAAAGCCAACCCCGAAGCAGGAACACCAATAGTTGAGATTGTCGCTAATAGGACGACAAATGATGCACCAGGTACTCCAGCCATCCCTTTAGACGTAATCATTAACACAATCAATAATGTAACTTGTTGTCCAATTGATAAATTAATATGGTATGCCTGTGCCAAAAACAGAGCAGCTATTGACTGATAAATTGCTGATCCATCTAGATTAAATGTATATCCTGTTGGAACAACAAAAGAAACAATTCCCTTTTTAACACCAAAATTTTCCATTTTTTCCATAATTTTAGGCAGTGCTGCTTCAGAACTAGCCGTTGAAAAAGCAAGAATCATTTCATCCTTGATTACCTTTAACAAGACGATTAAATTAATTTTAAATAATTTAGCAACAAGACCCATTACTACAATAACAAAAAATATCATCGTTATATAGGTCACAATAATAAAGAACCCTAATGGTTTTAAAGCAGAAACGCCTAATTGTGCTATTGTGACACCAATTAATGCAAAAACACCGATAGGTGCCAATTTCATTACCCAGTTTGTCACTTTGAACATAACTTCAGATACAGCTGAGAAGAAATCAATAATCGGTTTTCCCTTCTCACCTAGCGTTGCTGTCCCGAGTCCAAATAAAACGGAAAAGAAGATAATAGGCAGCATATCACCTTTAACAAGTGCCTCAAAAATATTAGTTGGCACAATATGCATTAAAATCGTACTCAACCCAGTAGAGGTTGAGTTTTCAGTTGTAACATATTGACTAATATCGACTTTATTTAAAGCTGTAATATCTATAAATTGTCCGGGTTTAGTTAAGTTACCAACAATTAATCCTAATGCAATCGCAATTGTTGTCATAATTTCAAAGTAAATTAATGTTTTTCCACCGATTCTACCTAATTTGTGGATATCTCCCATATTGGCGATTCCGACCACTAGACATGAAACAACAATCGGTAAGACAATCATTTTGATCATATTAATAAAGATGGTTCCCAGCGGTTGAAGTGAGTTAATAATGAGTTTATTTTGATACCCAATAGCACCAATAATAATTCCTAAAATTAATCCAATTAAAATTTGCCACCCAAGACTAATTCGGTACGCTTTATAATATTTCAATTTAACCATCCTCACTATATTTTAATTTACTATGGTTAATCTTATCATATATACGAACAATTATGTTATTTTTTTATTAAAAAAGAGCAAAAAACTGTAAAATGAGTTTTTCGCTCTTTTAACATTCATATTTTTAAAATATTATCTGATGACACTAACGGAACATTGTGCATTTTGAGCCATATAACTAGCTTGAGAGCCAATAAATAATTTCTTTGAATTACTTGGCGTATTCGTTTTTGAACCGCAAATTAGAATATCCGGTTTAAAATCTGGAATAACCTTCTCAACAATTTCAGAACCTGGTCTACCAGCAGAAACAATTGCTTGTACATTTTTAACGCCAAAATCATGCGCCTTATCTACATAGCGTTCGATACTTTCTTCAAGTAATTTTTTATTTTCTTTGATAACAACTGGTGACATAGAATCAAAAATATTCATATCACCTGTCTCTAATATTGAAACAATCCCTAAAGGAATTTGTTGTAACTTAGCTAACGCTACCGCATAATTAAAAGCTAAAATTGATGATTCAGAATCATCCTCATCTATGGCAACTAAAACGCGTTTAAAAGTTACCGGTGTTATGTCAAAGTCCAACTTTTCTAATCTATTATTCATATCGTCACTCCTCACTTGTTTTGTTGCCATTATTGATGATTTTACTTACGCCAGTTACTTGGGCTCCAAAGCTGCCCTTCCATTGAGCCATGCAAGCTCTCAATTTCAACTGACTGATCTTTTAATAGCGCAATTGTAGCTTCAATCAATAATTGGTTTTCTTCTGTTTCAATTTTTTTAAGCTCAGCAATTGTCCAGTCAACATTTCCATCCATTTTAATCACTCCTTTTACTCATACAAACGTACCATAATTAGATTAATAAATTGAATTTAATGCTTACTATTTTCCAAGGCGATGATGAGTTTTGCTAACTGTTCATCACTTGCAGCAAAACTTATTCTAAAGTAGCCCTCACCAAATTCTGTGAATGCACTACCTGGAACAACAGCTACCTTTTCTTTCAGAGCAAGTTGCTGACAAAATTCAACTGACGTTAATTTTAGTTTTTTAGGTATTTCAACGAATAAATAAAAGGCGCCATCTGGTTTAATTAAATTATAACCTAATTTTTCTAAGGCTGTTACCAATCTATCACGACGAATATGATAAGCATCTCTCATTGGTACACTATCTTGCTTCCCATTTTTAACAGCTTCAAGTGCAGCTACTTGTGATAAAGTTGCCGCGGTCGTTACGTGATATTGGTGGACCTTTTTCATAGCATTAATTAATCGTTCTTCAGCTAATACAAACCCAATCCGCCAACCGGTCATTGCATGTGATTTAGACAATCCCATTATTAAAATTGTCCCTTCAGGATACAAATTAGCCATGGAAATATGCGGTTGTTCATAGGTTAACTCGCAGTAAATTTCATCGCTCATCACCCAAATGTCATGTTTTTTCAAAACATCTTTAATAGAAGATAACTCAATTTTACCATAAGAAACACCGGTAGGGTTAGTTGGATAATTAAATATAAATCCAACGATAGCTTTATTCTTATTTTCCTGCAATGTCTTTTCAATAAGCTCTGCCGTTACCCTAAAGTTCGTCGTACGTGTATCCATAAAAATAGGTTTAACGCCTTGTAACTGCATTAATGGCAAGTAAGCTGGATAACAAGGAACTGGTACTAAAATGTAATCTCCTGGTGTTGTTACCGTCTTTAATGCTGTAGCAATTGCCTCAGTTGCCCCAACGGTCACTAAAACATTCTTTGCGTCATAAGCCAATTCAAACTTTTCATTATAATAATCAGCAGTTGCCTGTCGTAATTCTGGATTACCAGCTGAGGCTTCATAATGTGTTTGTCCGTTATCAAGCGCTGTTTTTGTAGCGTCCATAATATGTTGAGGTGTGATGAAATTAGGTTCACCTAACGTTAACTTATCGATACCGTCTATTTTGGAGACCCATTCATCAAATCGACGAATACCTGATAATTGTATCTGATCAGCTACTGTATTTATTTTGATCATTAAGACACCTTCTCCGAATTAGAATGAATCTTAATTATACATCAAAAAAATAACGATTTATAAAAATTCTTATAAATCGTTATTTCAACTTATCTAAACATTGTTTTCGTTGCTTTTGCCAAAACTTTTGGCATTTTTTCATAATGATGTAATGGTGTTAATTGCGTATCTGAAATTCCTAAGAACTTATACACAGCAATTTGTGCACAACGGAACGAATACTGTTCTGTAAAGACCATATCAAATGGCATTTCTGCAAATTGACTAATAAAGGCCAAATTCTTTGAATGTTCAGGTACAACGTCAGGACGATCACCAATTGCGCGACGGTTAAATAAGGCACTCGCATATGGCATATAAACAGGTATAACATTAACAACACTATCCATAATTTCATCTGTACGTTGGCTAATATTATTCGTAGCTGTATCTGTTTGAGCCAAATGGCCTAATAATTCTTCTAACATTTCGCGACCAGTCATCTCGATAAATGGTTTTTGAACAAAATCACCCTTGCGACGAGGATATAAACAGTAACCCCAGAATACAGTCTCATTTTCTTTTTGAGCATGGAAATGAGGTTGATGATGAACCACGATTGATAATAAATTATTACTATCAACCCAGGTATTCAATGCATTACCAGGTTCTTGTTGTGTAATCCGTGCAATTTCATTTACTGCTAAATGATTATCAGTTGTGACTGTAAAACTCATCCATTCACTTTGTTGACGATCATTAAAGAATTTATCTGGTTTACCTAAGTTATAGAAATGTTCAGTAGCTTGTTTCCATAATTTAGCACTAGGTGCATAGTCCATATTTTCCACAATCGGTGTATCAATATCGCCCATTGATGAACTATCTGTAATTGAACCATTCGTATCAAATACTAAATCGCCATCATTAATAATGATTTCGCCGACTTTATTATCATTATCGACTTCTTCATATTCAAGACCAGTGACAACAATATCGTCACGTAAAGCTGTATCTTTAAATTTAAATTCAGTTATCTTACGGTTATCCACAAAGGTTACACCACGGTCTGTAAGATATTTACGCATTGGTAAAATAATACTTTCATATTGGTTATATGGTGTTCTTGTAACACCTTCCAATGTGTTAATACGACTGAATTCAAGAATCATTCGGTTCATATAACGACGTAATTCCATTGCTGAACTTTCCTTTTTGAAGGCAAAAGTTGTTTGCCACATATACCAGAAATTAGTTGTAAACATGTGTGGACTATTTTCAAACCATTTTTCAATACTGATATCATTAATCTCTGATTCCTTTGATTCAGGCATCGTCATTAATTTTGTTAGTAAAACGCGATCTCGTGTATTAAATTGCATATGACGATAATCATTCTTACCGCCTTTATTTCTAATACCATCCATTTTATCAATTAAGCGTGCAATATCATGCGTTGGATGTGCATGATCAAAATCTAAAATTTCATCTGTAACTGTCTTTCCAGGATTATCCAATGATGGCACTTCTCGAAGAACATCCCATAAGTTTTCATATGTTTCTTCATTCAACATACGACCACCTTTAGCTAGGAATCCTTTTTGATTACTCAAACCTTGGTTACCATATTCAGTCACATAATCTTTAACTGCAGCGCCATCATTAGCACCATGTTTTTCTAAACCAAACATCGTAATTTGGTCACCATGCCAGCCACCATCACGAATTAAATAGATACCTGCTGCTAAGTTACCAACACCTGTACCAATCATATATGCTTTTTGAGTCATAATCTATTCCTCCTTCGATTTTTCGCCTTCACGAATCATTTTAATTAAATGTTCCAAACGGTTTAATGTTTTTTCAGGTGTTAAAAAGTAAAAACGTTTTAATCCTGTTTGTTTATAATCAATAAGTCCCACATTTTTTAAAACTTTCAAATGATGTGAAACTGCCGGTTGTGATAACGCCATGCGGTCAACCAGCTCAGAAACCGTTAACTCTTGCCGTGACTTAGAACCTAGCAAAATAATTAATCGTTGTCTTTTTTCATCTGCCAAAGCGTTCAAAATATCTAGATTGGAAATAAATTCCTGTAGCGCTTCGGATTGCCCTGGTTCTAATTCTTCAGCTTCCATTGTCAATCATCCCCCTATATCTATCTTCATGAATATAATAACACCACGTTAGAATTTTAGCAACCGCTTTCAGTAAACGTTTTAATTTACTGCCTAATCTTTTTTATTCATCTTAATTTGAATTCATTTAAATAAAAAAAGTGGCTCTCTACATTAGTAGAAATCCACTTCACCTATCTTACATTTTATCCATTGTTTCATTTAATAATTCATCAACTTTATTATTACCTTCATTATCTGCATGACCCTTTGTCCATTCAAAATCAACATTAGTGAAAGCTGGTATTAATTCAGCAACTTGTTGCCAAAGTTCGACATTAAGTACTGTTTGACCATCCGCTTTTTTCCAATTTCGACGTTGCCAACCTACTAACCAATTTTTTTGAATTGCATTCAAGACATACTTCGAATCTAATATAAATACGACGTGTTCTTCTCGTAATCCTAAATCAATTAATTTTTTCATAGCTTGAAGAAATGCCATAATTTCCATATGATTATTAGTTTTACCTTTTTCACCATCTGTACCAGAAAAGGTCTCACCCGGTGTTTTAATATAAAAAGCCCATGCCGCAGTATCTTCTGCTAGGACGTGACCGCCTAATTTATTACCATGATTTCTCGAACCACCATCAGTCCAGACTTGAATTGAATCTGAAGTTAAAGTTACGGATTGATGAACTGCTGTCGCACTTTTTTTACTACCTGTCGCTGTTGGTCTAGGTGCCCCATCATCCATCCAATTTTGGGCTTCATCTCGCGTTTCAAATCCTTTGTATCGTGCCCCATCGTATCCATTAACCAACTTTGCCACATCAGGCCATTTTGTGAAAATACCCGTTTTACGTCCTTTATATACTGCATAAAAATTCTTAGCCAATTTAAATCACTCCATTAGTCAGTTTATTGATTCTTTTATTGTAAGCTAAAAGGCACTAAAAATATATTTAAATAAAAAATACTCATTCTAAAGTATGCAAAAAAACCACCGTTCTAATCAACGGTGGCCATCATTTATTTAACTAAATTATGCTTTTTTTGCTGCAACTGCTGCGTCGTTAGCTTTGCTTTCTTTTAAGAAAGTAGCAAGTTCTTGTTGTTTACGACGACGGTTCTTTTTGTTTGGAGTATTAACTGGACGACGATCGTTACCGACACCTGTATGGTTGTTTGATGACATTTCGCAATCCCCCTTTCTTACAATCTCTTAATTTTAAACTGTATTCAGAAATAATTCAAGTTAATCATTAATTTCTTATAATGGACTCAAAAAATTAAGTTCATAAATAAAAAAAGATAACCGGCAGTAAGTCGATCATCCTCTATGAATACTGCTCAGGTAGGGATCGAACCTACGACATCTTGATTAACAGTCAAGCGTTCTACCGCTGAACTACTGAGCAATCTTTATAATTCATTTCTGTCTATACTATTTTATACCATAGGTTAACCTATTTTGTAAAGATATTTTTGGTAATATTTACTCAATATGATTGTCTTTTAATATCGCATTCAAATCATTTTGAGCTTCTTCTGTTTTATGCCACTCTTGATATTCAGTAAATGCTTCTAGTGGCATTTCAAAATTTTGATTAATATATTTTTCATAATTAATAACGTGTGATGATCTGGGAATATTTAACTGTAGAATACGGACTTCTTTCAATAAATCTCTTTGAACTGCAAGTTCTGCTCTCCCATTTTGTACCATGTTCGATAATTCAAAATATTTAGAACCATCTTTTCTAGTAATTTCTTCAATTAATGATAAAACTTCATGACTTTTCATATTGAACCCAACTTTCTACATCTATTCTCTTAATTAAGTATAAACACATTTGACAATAAGTACAACAAGCACAAAAAAAGCCACTACATCGCAATAGTGGCTAGCATAAGAGAGAAAGAGAATTGATAAAGGTAATTCATATACCTTACAAACTTAAGATAACATCAAATGTAAGCGTTGTCAATAGTTTGTATTAAAAAAGTGCTGTCGAATGATCTACGCCAACACTTTCCTATTATTTCGTATTATCTGGATGAACAATACTTGTTGGGTTCTCAATAATATGACTTATTGAATGCCCTGATATATTTACTAAACTAAAGAATACCACAGCGACTAAAATCACAGCTGTTAGCACCTTACTTGGTTTAGACATTTTTTCATTTAAAACAGAGCCATAGAAATCCTTTTTTACCTTTTCGGTAATAACTTGCTTTGAAACGCCTAAATTTGCTTCATCAGCACTTTCTTTGTCTACTTGGTTAATAAGATAGTCATCGATACTAAACGCTTTTTGAGCCTCTTTTTGTTTCTTTTGGTACGCTGTTTTTTCTTTTTTTGATAATTTTTTAAACCAATCAATATAAGCTTTATATTTAGTGACAACTTCTTTAGTAGGACCAACTTGTTTTAAATCACCATATTGGATCCATGCGACACGATCGCATAGCATTTCAATTTGTTTTAATGAATGACTAACAAAAATAATTGTTTTTCCTTGTTCTTTAAATTCGTTAATTTTATCAACACATTTTTGATAAAAAGTATCATCGCCAACTGACAATGCCTCATCAATAATCAAAATATCAGGATCAATATGCACGGCAATAGCAAAGCCTAAACGAGATTTCATCCCACTAGAATAGCTTTTAACGGGTTGATAAACAAAATCACCTAAATCAGCAAAATTAATAATTTCATCTAAAATATCATCAATTTGTTGGTTAGTTAGACCCTGCATTAAACCTTTTAATCGAATATTTTCTAATCCGGTTAGTTGGCCTCTCAATCCAGCGCCGATAGCAATAATAGAAGTTTCTCCGCGAACATCTACAATACCGGTTGTTTGTGGAATAATCCCCGAAATAATATTGGATAACGTTGATTTACCTGAGCCGTTAACGCCAATTAAACCAAGTGTTTCTCCACTCATAACATCCATCGAGATTCCTTTAAGAGACCAAAAATGAGGTACCGTCGTACTTTTAAAAGAAAAGAATGATTTGATATGTTCAGATTTTGTTTTAAATAAGTCATATTCTTTTGTGACATTTTTTACTCTAATTTTATAATCGACCATTTTTTCAACTTCCTAAAAACGTATTTTCTTACAATTGTCATCATGTTACTAGACTTACTATCAGCCGTCAAGCAAGCACAAAACACAAATAGAACCAATCCATTTATTTTAACGCTTTAAATGAATTAGTTCTACATATGGATGATAATTTTATTTATTTTTTAATAAACTTGCAGCTGCTTCATCAACAATGACAACTACATCATCATGATTTTGTAAGAAACTTGCAGGTAGGTCTTCTGTTATAGGGCCTTCAATCATTCCCTTAATAGCTTCTGCCTTACTTTCACCAAAAGCTTCAAGTAAAATCTTGTGCGACTTCATGATTGATCCAATACCCATTGAATAAGCATATTCAGGAACATCATTTTCGTTATCAAAGAAACGTGCATTTGATTTGATCGTTGACTCCGTTAAATGAACTTTATGTGTCAAGCTATCTTCAGCTGTTCCAGGTTCATTGAATCCAATATGACCATTTTTACCAATACCCAAAATTTGTAAATCAATTGGATTATCTTCAATAATTTTGTCATAACGTTTTGTTTCTTTTTCTGAATCACTTTCAAGACCATTAGGTAAGTAAGATGTCTTAAATGGTTTTTTACTAAATAAATTTTCATTCATAAAGTAACGGTAACTTTGTGAATCTTTTTCACCTAAACCAACATATTCATCTAAGTTAACTGATGTTGAATCCGTAAAATCTAAGTCACTGGCTGTAATTGCGGCATAGGTTGTTAATGGTGTGCTTCCTGTAGCAAGTCCAAAGACTTTAGCATTTGCTTCTTTAGCAGCTTTAAAAATTTCGTAGCCTTTTTGGCCACCCTCGTTTTGGTCTTTAACAATAATTAATTTCATTTGATTGTCCTCTTTTCAATTATTTATTCCTCTAATTGGTATAGTCCAATAATACAATATCATTTTAAAAAAAGCAATAGGTCTATACCAAATAATAAACAAAAAAATGATACTACCCTTAAACAGGTAATATCATTTCTTCAATCTATCTTATTCGACAGTAACACTCTTAGCTAAATTACGAGGTTTATCAACATCATAGCCACGGTTTAGGCTTGTATAGTAAGCCAATAATTGTGCAGGCACAATACTTACTAACGGTGTTAATAAGTCAGAAACATCTGGTAATACAATTTGATCACCCTCGTTTGCTAATGTCTCTGTTGAGATGATAATTGTATTTGCTCCACGAGCCAAGACTTCTTGAACATTGCCTCGTGTATGACTTGCAGTCGGTTTATCAGTAATAATAGCTACAACTGGTGTGCCTTCTTCAATCAAGGCAATAGTTCCATGTTTTAATTCACCAGATGCAAAACCTTCCGTTTGAACATAAGAGACTTCTTTTAATTTAAGTGCAGCTTCAATTGAAACATCGTAATCAATACCACGACCAATATAGAAAGCGTTACGCGTTTCACTTAAGAATTCTTTCGCTAAGTCATTAATTGAGTCTTTATCATCAACCATAGCTTGCATAGCATTTGCAACCATTGTTAATTCATGATAAACATCAAAATTAAGAGCTTTTGTTTGTTTTGTAACTGTTCCTAACGCTTTTGCTAAAAGTGCTTCAACGGCAATTTGAGCTGTATATGCCTTAGTTGAGGCAACTGCTATTTCAGGACCAGCATGTAATAATAACGTATATGTTGCCTCACGAGAAAGTGTAGAATTTGCTGAATTTGTAATTGTTAAACTTGGGTACATCATTTCGTTAACTTTTACAAGAACCTGACGGCTATCAGCTGTTTCACCACTTTGTGATAAGAAAATAAAGAATGGTTTTTCTGAAAGTAATGGCATATGATAACCAAATTCTGAAGCAACATGTACTTCTGTTGGTACATTAGCTAAACCTTCAAATAATTCTTTTCCAACTAATCCGGCATGGTAACTTGTCCCTGCAGCAACAATATAGATGCGATCAGCAGCTTTCATTGCGTTTAAAATACTATCATCAATTTTAACAGTTTCTTCATTTTCAACATACTCACTCAATAAACGTCGCATAACAGCTGGTTGTTCATCGATTTCTTTTAGCATGTAGAATGGATATGCGCCTTTTTCTGAATCGCTATCATCCATTTCAACATGATATGAATCACGTGATACGGCTTCACCAGCTTTATTTTCAATTTCAATAGAGTCAGGTTTAACAATAACCATTTCACCATCCATGAGTTCAATGAAGTCATGTGTTTCTTTCAACATTGCCATGGCATCACTGCAGACAACATTAAAGCCATCCCCAACACCAATTAATAAAGGACTCTTATTCTTAGCCACAAACAATGTTTCTGGTTCTTCACGATCCATCATCAAGAAAGCATATGAAGAACCTTCAAGTAATGATAAAACTTTTTTGAATGCTTGTTTAGCAGTTAAATTTTCTTTATTTGCAAAATATCCAATTAATTGAACAACAACCTCAGTATCTGTTTCACTAACAAAATTTACGTCTTTTAAATATTGTTCTTTTAACTCAGAAAAATTAGTGATAACGCCATTATGTACAAGGTAAAAGCGGCCATCTTCAGAAACATGAGGATGGGCATTAAATTTACTTGGTACGCCATGTGTTGCCCAACGCGTATGTCCAATTCCAGCAGTTCCATGAACCTTATCATCAATGGCCGACTTCAAATTCGAAATACGTCCAGCCTCTTTAACAAGGTAATCTTCACCCGTTTTGTTATCAACAAAAATACCGGCTGAATCATAACCACGGTATTCTAATTTTTCCAAACCATTAATTAAAATTTCAACAGTATTCGTTTTTCCTGTTACGCCAACAATTCCACACATAGTTTATGTCATCCTTTTTTTAAATGTATTTTTTATTATTATTTTAAAATTGGTATAGATGTTTAAAAAACAAGTAACCCTTATCAATATCTATTAATATACCTTTCTGATATTTTTTTGTCAAGAATTAATATATTGGTCTATATTTTAAATCAACTTTAAAATAAAAAAAGAGTCATTTGAATTTTCATTCAAATGACTCTTTCGCTTAATTTCTAAACGCCCATTTCAGTTTGAACTGTTTGCACAATTCGATCAACATAAGCTTTAACTTCTTTTTCTGTTGGTGCTTCGGCCATAACACGTAATAAATTTTCAGTTCCACTAGGTCTCACAAGAACTCGGCCATCGCCGGCCATTTCTGCTTCAACTTCTGCAATACTATCTTTAATTTTTTGATTATCTAATGCAGCTTGCTTATCTGTCACTCTAACATTCACAAGTTCTTGTGGATAAGTCTGAACAGCTGCAGCTAATTCAGATAACTTCTTGCCTGTTTTCTTCATAACATTTAGCAATTGAATAGCAGTTAGCATCCCATCACCAGTTGTATTGTAATCTAAGAATACAATATGTCCAGATTGTTCGCCACCAATGTTGTAACCGTCAGCACGCATTTTTTCAACAACATAACGATCACCAACTTGTGTTTTAACTGATGTTAAATCAGCTGCTTCAAGTGCTTTGTATAGTCCAATATTACTCATAACAGTTGTCACAACTGTTTCTTTTTTCAAGCGACCACGTTCATTCATGTATAATCCACAAATGTACATAATTTTATCGCCATCAATAATATTACCTAATTCATCAACAGCAATACATCTATCACCATCGCCATCAAAAGCAATCCCGGCTTCAAGCTTATTTTCAACTACAAATTTAGCTAATCCTTCTGGATGTGTTGAACCAACGCCATCATTAATATTTAATCCATCAGGCGAAGTTGCCATTGTTTCAAATTCAGCATTTAAATCAGCAAACAAACGTGAAACAAGTCCACTTGTTGCGCCATTAGCTGAATCAATTCCAACATGAATTCCTTCTAAATCATCAGGAATTGTTTGTTCCAAAAATTGTGTATATTTCAGTACACCTTCTGGATAATCTGCTAATACTCCAAGGCCTTCACCTTCTGGTCTTGGCAAATCATCAGAATCTTTTTCTAATAAAACTTCAATTTCTTCTTCTTGTTCATCAGATAGTTTATAACCATCCGCACCAAAAAATTTAATGCCGTTATCTTGAACGGGATTATGTGAAGCTGAAATCATAATTCCAGCAACTGCATTTTGGGCACGTACAAGGTACGCTACACCAGGTGTTGAAATAACGCCTAATGAGAGTACTTCAATCCCAACTGATAATAACCCTGAAATCAAAGCTTGTTCAAGCATTTGACCAGAGATTCGTGTATCACGCGCAACAAGCACTTGTGGTCTATCGTTATTTTCAAGTTGTGCATGCTCTGATAGAACATACCCACCTAAACGTCCCAATCTAAATGCTAACTCAGGACTTAGTTCTTTATTTGCAATTCCTCTAACACCATCTGTACCAAAATATTTCATTATTTTCTCCTCACTAATTAATTAATTTAATGCGTTCGTTGATTCACTTGAACTACTTGAACTATCAGAACTTGTCGATGAAGACGAAGTAGCACTTTCACTACTTTCTGAACTGGTTTCAGAGCTCGTCGATGTCTGATCAGTTGTTGTTTCACTACTTTCAGTTTTTGATGCTGCGGTTCCACCAGAAGCACTAATTTTTACTTTAACAGATTCTGGATTTGATGAAATTAAATTATTCTTATCCAAATCGATACTAATTGTTTTCGTAACGGAATCACTAATCTTATTAATTGGTACCACAACATCAAGTTTACTTAATTTGCTTAAGGTTGATTCTGTACCCGTTACCGTTACTTGTTTTGTATCACTTGAAAACTTATACGTCTTCCCAGATACGCCAGTTCCACTTGAAACAAAATTCAAAGGTAATTTTTTAGTGGTTTTAGTACTCTCAACCGGTATTGTAACACCGACTGTTGATGGGGTCATGACGACATTTAAAGTTTTACCATTTACATCTAAGGCCTCAAGTAAGACTTCTTGTGAAATTGTTGACTTGATCTGATTGCTGCTGACATTTACTTGTGCAACCACTTCTGAAATAGCATTCACATCGCCTTCCGCACCGGATGCAGAAATCGTATTATTATCTAAAACAGGCGTCCCACTCTTATACCCTTGCGCTAAACGACGTTCATTAAATTTCACCTGAATAGGGAATGTCGTTGTCTTACGTTTTTGTATATTAACAGAAATTGTAGCGGGACTAATTTTATAACTAATTTCTTTGTTTAATCCTTCTGCTTGTAACTTAACAACATGTTTTCCAGGATTTAAACCCTTTAAATCAGCAAACACTCTAAAGTTTTGTGTATTCACAGTTGTTGTAATTAAAGCGCCAGGACCGTCCAATGTTAATTTTACATTTTTAGGATATCCAGTAATAAAGTATTTATCACTATCGGCCGTAATTTGTAGGCCAGCCTCAATCGTTTTTGATTCATTTGCAACTAGACTCGTTGTTTTTGAATCGGAAAAATTATTTGTATTTGCTAACTGATCATAATTAACATAAACAAATAATAAAATTGCTAAAATTAAAGAGGTTCCAATAAAAAATGAGCGACTATTAAAAAATTTATTTAGATTCATTTTTTATCCCCCTTACGCCCGAAATGTTCAAAAAATTCCCAGAAAGGGTTGTTCTTTTTAGGTTCATCATCTTTAATTAATTCAGTATTCAATAATTTAAGGTAATCTTCTTGTGATAAATCACGAATAAGTTCGTTATTTCGCGTAATTGTCACTGAACCTGTTTCTTCTGACACAACAATCGTAATTGCGTCGGTTACTTCACTGATACCTACTGCAGCACGATGCCGAGTTCCTAATTCTTTTGGAATTAAGTTACTTTCAGATAATGGTAAGTAAGCCGCCGCAACAGCTATTTTATTATCTTTAATAATTACCGCGCCATCATGCAATGGTGTATTGGGAATGAAAATATTGATTAATAATGCACCCGTAATTTCAGCATCTAATGCAATTCCGGTTTCAATATAATCTTCCAATCCAGTGTTCATTTGGATAGTAATTAATGCCCCAATTCGACGTTTTGACATATATTGAATAGCTGAGTCTAGTCCAGCAATCATATGTTCTTCGTCTTTGTTTTTCTGTTTACCTCTTGAAAAAAATGATCCACGACCAAGATGTTCCAATCCACGTCTTATTTCCGGTTGGAAAATAACAACCATGGCGATAACACCCCAATTGATAACTTGATCCATAATCCAAGATACAGTTTGTAGCCCAACGACCACACTAATTAGCTTAATCACAACAATAATTATGATTCCTCTAAAAAGTTGAACCGCTTTTGTTCCTCGTAAAAGTACCATGAGTTCATAAACAACAAACCAGACAACGATAATATCTAGTATATTGACCATATGCCCCCACGTTACAAGACCACCCCAGTTAATGGACATCACTCGGCCTCCTCTATTTTATTAACCGTTTTATTATACCACGTTGTTAGATTTGTTTCCTCATCCCGCCATATTTTCTATTATCTACCGGATTATTAATTTGATTTCATCTCATTTTTTGCTACACTGAAGTTACTATAGAAAAGGATGACCATTATGATAAATACAAATGTAAAGCACGGTATCAGATTATTTTTTATATGTTACTTAATTATTATTTACTTATTCGTTTACAACCAACAATCACCTTTTAATTTTTTACTCTTAAATACATTTTTAGGTTATCTGCCAATTGAATTAGCTTTTCACATCAAAGATAAATTATCAAATACTTATTTTTGGCTGTTAACAGCAGCTTGGCTATTCTTTTATCCGAACGCGCCTTACCTATTAACTGATATTTTTCATTTAAGCTTACTGCATCCCTATGACATAATGACAGGATTAATTAAATTAGATATTCATATGTGGCTAAACTATACTTATTTGTTGGTAAGTACCTTATCATGTACGTTACTTGCACTCGTTGGATTTTCTCAAATTGCCGACCAAATTAAAGAACGACTACACTTAACACCTTATTATTTTCGTTATGTCGTTATATTTGGCCTAACTATTTTGTCATCTGTCGGTGTCTATATTGGTCGTTTTTTAAGATTACACACTGTTTACCTACTAACATCACCAAAATTAACATTAAAATTGATTGCCGATATGTGGACAATTAAAATGTTAGCTTTTGTCGTTTTACTAACAATAGTCCAACTAGTTATTATCATTTGCTTAGAAGTCTATAGAAAAACAATAAAATAGGTGTAACTCGCATATAAATTGCGAGTTACACCTATTTTTTAGTCCTCTTCAGAAAGCATAATAACATTTTCAGAATAATTAATATATTCACGTAAACTTGACGCTAATGACCATGTAATATAGCCTCGTTCCATCAATTCCTGCATCGCAGAACGTTCAGCCGCAATAGCCTTTAATCTAAGTTGGTAACTTTGTTCCTCAGATTCGGCTTGATTAATATTTTTGGTCCGTTTTAATGTTTCGATACGATTACGATAATAAACAATCAAATGATACATAGCTTGCTGCTTAAATTGTTGATTGCCATCATCAGATTTTTTAACATACGTTGATAGTGCTTTAATAGCTGCTTTTGCTAAAGCTTTTTCTATATTTCGTCGTTCATAAACCATTTTTAATTCTTTTTCAGAATAGAGTGTCCGTCTCACAACCTTACCTAATTGAACAAAGGCATGATTAATATTTCTAACCGTTACAAATGAGATTTTCCGATTATTAATTTGACCTAATTTCGCTTTTTGTTTCATAATTTTCTTACTAATAATTGAATAGTTTTTATTACTAATAGCCTGCTTTAATCTCATTTTATCTAACGCTTCGAGTTCTCCATCTAAAGCAATTCGCCTAATGTCTGCTTCTTCCTCAACAATTTGGCGTAATCGTTCATCATCCTGATCAGAAAACTCAAGTCGACGAATCATAAATTGATATTCTAAAATTAATTCATAGGCAACTTTTTGATTAGATTCTCGTCGTTCAGATTCCAAGCGACTAATAGCAACTCGCATAATATAAATACGAGCTTGCTTTTCATTGAACTGCGTATCTCCGCTATCACTAGTTATGATAGCATCCTCATCTTCAACTAAAGTAGCATCAGGAACCTCATTACTGGTTTTCATTATTCCTTTTTCTTTAGTTAAAAGAGGTAATATCAAAATTGCGGCTACTAAACTTAAAATAATCACGCCACCAGCAATAAATAACATTAATGAACGCTCTGGAAAAGCAGCACCTGTTTTTATTATCGTTGGGACTGTTAACACACCAGCCATTGTAATTGCACCACGAACACCTGAAAATCCTGATATTAACGCAATACGCCAACTTGGCTTTGCCTTATTTTTTGATTTATTTTTCTTAGAAATTAATAACATATTAATATACGTCCAAACAACACGAATCACGACTAAAAAGAGCCAGACGACAAAAACATCAATAATAGCCGAAAGAGTACTACTATTGTTATCTTCTAATGTCTTTGACATCGCAATTGGTAATTCAATTCCAAGAATAATAAACACAAATCCATTCAGGAGATAAACCACAATTTCCCAGGTTTTTTCAGTTACTAACTTAATTTCAGGTAAGTACGTCGCGAAAGTATTCTTACGCATACTAGAGATAACGCCAGCGACAACTACCGAAATAACACCTGATGCATGCAAAAATTCTTCCGTAAAAAGAAAAATGATGAAAGGTGTTAAAATTTGTAATATCGTATTAAAAACAACATCATTAATCCCTTGCCTCATTAAAAAATCTCGTATTGTTGAAATCAGCAACATTAACACTGCTCCCGAGATAAAACCAACAATCGCAATATACGTAAAATCACCAAGCGCCTGTCCAAATGAAAAATAGCCAGTAACCGCAGCAGCAATCGCGTATTTAAAGGCAATTAATCCACTTGCGTCATTAATTAAACTTTCACCACTAACCAAATTTAAAATATTACTTGGTAATTTTGCTTTTTCAGCAATCGATTGCACAGCAACTGGATCCGTTGGTGACAAAATAGCTGCCAGTGCGAATCCAACTGCTAATGGCATTTTTGGAATCAAAAGATGAATGAAAAATCCAACTACCACAGTTGTTAAGAAAACCAATAATATGGCATTCGCAAAAATGGAACCTCTTAATTTCCACAATTCACGTTTTGGAAATTTTCGACCATCATTAAATAATAGTGGCGCAATAAAGAGTAATAAGAACCAATCTGTTTCTAACTCAATTGAGACTTTAAAAATTAAGGCAACGACAAAGCCTAATGCTATCTGGATCAATCCAACGGGTATTGAAACCAGATAATGACTGATAACATTTGATAGTAAAACAAGTGCAGCTAAAACAATAACCGATTCAAGTAGCGGCATTTACCATCTTCCTTTCTACTTTAGTCTTCTCCGATAATTCTAACTTCCGTTTCTAATCTAACCTTAAATTTTTCCCACACAACGTTTTGAACATGCTTAATAACATCCATATAATCTGTTGCAGTAGCGCCGTCTACATTAACAATAAACCCGGCATGTTTCTTTGATACTTGTGCGCCACCAATTTGGTAGCCTTGTAACCCAGCTTCGTGAACTAGTACACCAGTATAGTGTCCATCAGGTCGCTTAAAAACACTTCCACATGATGGGTACTCTAAAGGTTGTTTAGATGCACGTAAAAAGTTAAACTCATCCATTTTTTCACGGATATCATATTTATTACCTTCTTTTAATACAAAGGTTGCTTCTAATATGATGTCATTATCATCTTGAATTTGACTATGACGATAGTCAAAGTTCATTTCTTCGTTAACTAGTGTTTTCACATAACCAGTACGTGTAATAACACTAACTTCACTCAATACCTGGCTGATATCACCATCATATGCACCAGCATTCATAAATACGGCACCACCAACACTCCCAGGAATCCCAGCAGCAAATTCAAAATTAGTCAAGCCAGCTTGGTAAGCTTCTTCTGTTGTCTCAATAAGTGAGGCACCAGCTTGCGCTATAATTTTCGTCCCAGATACAGCAATTTTATCCATATCCGTTAAAATGATTACAAGTCCACGAATACCGCCATCTTTCACAACTAGATTACTCGAATTTCCTAAAACAGTTAAAGGAATACCATTTTCATTGGCTGTATTCACCAAAATTTTAACATCTGACACTGCATCAGGAAAAGCTAAAAGATCAGCCATCCCTCCCGTTTCAGTATTTGTATATTTAGCAAGTGGTTCATTTTTTAAAATTTTAATAGATGGAAATAGTTCTACAAAAGTGTCAATTATCATTATTTATTCGATTCCTTTCAACATTTAGCAATTCCTTCTAGTTTAACACGTTCAATGTTTATTTTTCTATTTTAACGCACAAACAAGCGACTTTTAATTGTATAACCTAACTGTTATACTTTATTAACATTATTAGACCGAGTATTTTAATAACCTTATCAGTCATATCGAATTAAAAAGGAGTTAATTATGAATTTTGTTACAATGGATTTTGAAACTGCTAATAATCAGCGTCATAGCGCCTGTTCAATTGCTTTAACAGTTGTTCGAAATAATCAAATCGTTGATGAATTTTATTCACTTATTAAACCGGAAACACCTTTTAATTGGCGTAATGTTCAAATTCATGGTATTCACGAAGAAGACGTTGAATTTGCACCAAAGTTTCCAGAACTATGGTCACATATTTCGCCACTTTTCCAGAACAATAGTTTAATCGTGGCACATAATGCCCCCTTTGATAACAGTATTTTGCATAATACATTGGGTTATTATGGATTAGAGACACCCCAATTTTTATTGTTAGATACGGTTAGAACAAGTCGTAAATTATTCCCAGAATTTCCAAATCATAAATTAAATACGGTTTGTGATGAATTGGGAATCACGTTAACAAATCATCACAATGCCTTAGATGATTCCGTTGCTTGTGCCAATATCTTACTCTATCAAGAACACGAATTTGGACAAGAAATTTTAAAACCATTTGTGAAGCCAGCATAATCAAATTTAAGCACATTAATAGGGCTACTGTTTAAACTGTTATATGATGACCGTAATCAAACCAAATTGGGGGAAATTACAATGTCAATTTATGATTATCAGGTTACACTAGAAAATGGTGAAACTTATTCATTAGAAAAGTACAAGGATCACCCTTTATTAATTGTTAATACAGCCACTAAATGTGGTTTTGCGCCACAATTTAAACAATTAGAAGAATTATATGAGGATTATCAAGACCAAGGATTAGTGGTACTTGGGTTTCCATCGAATCAATTCCATCAAGAAGTCGATAATGATGCGCAAGCAGCAGCTACCTGTCGTATGACATATGGCGTTAGTTTTCCAATGCATACCATTCAAAATGTAAATGGAGAAGATGCGTTACCACTATTTAAATACCTGACTGATGAAACGCAAGGCGTGTTGGGTAGCTCAATTAAATGGAACTTCACTAAATTTTTAGTTAATCGTGATGGACAAGTTGTTAAACGTTATGCACCTAAGACTAATCCTTTAAAGATGAAACCAGAAATCGAAAAATTGGTTAAATAAAAACAAGTTAGCTGATACCCCCATTTAGAGGCTATCAGCTAACTTGTTTTTTTAGTTGAAATGGGCCAACATATTATCATATTGTAATCCATTACTTTCTAATTCGATAGTACGTAAATTATCATCATGATCATCTTTCAATAATGTAATTTTTAACCAATCATTTGGTAATTCATCCTGAATAAATTCAGACCATTCAACAACACTCACACCATCAGAATTAAAATATTCATCTAACCCTAAATCTGCGCCGCCCATCCCTTCAAGTCGGTAAACATCCATATGAAATAACGGCAAACGGCCCTCACGATATTCTCTCACAATTGGAAATGTTGGACTTTTAACGTTCCGCTTGATCCCTAACCCAACGGCTAAGCCTTTAGCAAAAGTTGTCTTTCCTGCGCCTAAATCACCATCCAATAACAAAATCATATTAGGTTCAACAAGCTGTCCAATTTTTTCGGCAATTTCTTGTGTTTCTTCTACAGAACTGACTTCAATATTCATTAATTATTTCACCATTTCATTCTAAACTTTGCGCAGCTGTAATAATACCAACCTTGTAAATTTCTTCTACGTTAGCACCACGAGATAAATCTGAAACCGGTTGGTTTAATCCTTGTAGGATAGGTCCGATAGCTTCAAATCCACCTAAACGTTGTGCAATTTTGTAGCCAATATTTCCAGATTGTAATTCAGGGAAAATGAAAACATTTGCTTGTCCTGCAACCTTTGATCCAGGTGCTTTTTGTTCACCAACACTCGGTACAAAAGCAGCATCAAATTGTAATTCGCCGTCAATCGCTTCATTTGGTGCTAGTTTTTGTGCAATTTCAGTTGCTTCTGCTACCTTTGATACCTCTGGTGCTTTAGCTGAACCTTTAGTTGAAAAACTAAGCATTGCTACTTTGGGATCAATATCAAAGAGACGAGCCGTCTGAATGCTTGCAATTGCCATTTCTGCTAATTCTTGAGCAGTTGGATTAATACTGATCGCAGCATCAGAAAATAAATACTTTTCTGTATCATTATTTCTGGTCATAATAAAGGCACCACTTGTCCGACTCACGCCTGGTTTCGTTTTAATAATTTGTAATGCAGGTCGAACGGTATCTCCAGTAGCGTGAACAGCTCCAGAAACCATCCCTTCAGCTAATCCCATGTAAACGAGCATTGTACCGAAATAATTAACATCGCGTAACATTTCTTCAGCTTGTTCAGGTGTATTTTTACCCTTACGTCGTTCAACAAAGGCCGTTTTCATCTCATTAAAATCTGTTTCAGAATATTGTTTAGGATCAAGTAATTCTACACCGATACCATCAAGAGTTAAATCGAGCTTTGTGGCTAACTCTTTCATTTTTGCAACATCCCCCAATAAAATAGGTTCTGCCAAATTATCTTCTGCTAATTTAACGGCTGCTCTTAGAATACGTTCTTCTTCCCCTTCAGGAAAAACTATTTTAATTTTTTTACTTTCAATTTTGCTTTTCAAACTTTCAAATAATGACATATCATTTCCTCCTAATTAAGTGTTACTGGGTAATTGCCAGTTAATCGGTGGCAATCCCTGACTTATTAAATTTTGATTTATTTGTGAAAATGGTTTCGATCCAAAAAAACCGCGGTAAGCAGATAACGGACTTGGATGAGGTGATGTTATCACAATATTGTGATCTGTATCAATTAATTTAATCTTATCTTGGGCTGTCTTCCCCCATAAAACAAAAATAATTGTCTGTGAAGATTCGGATAATCGTTCAATCACACCATCTGTTAATAATTCCCATCCATGATTACGATGAGAATTAGCGGCGCCATCTCTTACAGTTAAGACTGAATTTAACATCAAAACACCTTGCTCCGCCCAACTCTTCAAATAGCCATGATTAGCTGGTGGAATTCCTAAATCTGTTTCCAATTCTTTATACATATTCCGTAAAGAAGGTGGAATTTTTTCTCCTGGTAAAACAGAAAAACTCAACCCATGAGCTTGATGCTTTTCATGATAAGGATCCTGTCCCAATAAACAAACTCTAACGTCAGAAAATGGGGTCAGTTCAAAGCTTTCAAAAATGCGATTTTTTTCCGGATAAATCGTCTCATTTTGATATTCATTATCAATAAACGTTTCTAAATCAGCATATTTAGATTTTGCAAGCTCTTCGGTCAAAATGGGTTGCCAATCATTATCGACATTAATATTCATTGTCTAACACCTCACAGATTAAGTTTACCATATTAGTGAATACAAAAATAAATGATTTGATTAAAATATCGAGCGGTTTCATGTTAAAATGAAACCAGTAAATAAGATTAGAGGAGTGTTGAATTTATGATAAAAATTATTGCATCAGATATGGATGGTACTTTACTAAATGATCAAATGGTGATTTCAGAAAAAAACGCCGATGCGATTAAACAAGCACAAGCATTAGGAGTCCACTTTATCGTTTCTACTGGCCGTGGCTATACTGAAGTTAAACCTTTAATTACAGCAGCCGGGTTCAATAGTCCAATGATTACATTTAACGGCGCAGAAGTTTTAGATGGAAATGGTAAAACACTTAGTACAACACCTATTTCAAAAAAAGTCGTTCAAACTTTAGTTCAAACATTCAAAAAAGAAAATTTTTACTTTGAAATGACAACCTCAAACGGTGTTTATTCTGATAATCGTGCAAACCGTATTCAAAATGTAGCGCGTCTAATCTCTGATACAAATCCAGATACACCATTTAAAATGGCTGTTTCATTAGCTGCAGCTCGTCTTGAATTAATGAATATCAATTACGTTGATGATTACCAAACAGTCATCGATGATTCAAAAATTGATATTTTTAAATTAATTGTTTTCAGTATGGATGGTCAAGAAGAATTACTCCCTTTAAAAGCAAAAATTGAAGAAGAAGACTCACTTGTTGTTACCTCTTCTGCACCTACTAACCTTGAAATTAACAACGTAAATGCCCAAAAAGGGATTGCACTCCAAGCTTTCGCTAAAGAACTTAATATCCCAATGTCAGATGTCATGGCAATTGGAGATAACTTAAATGATGTTTCTATGTTAAAAGTTGCAGGCGTCAGTTACGCCATGGAAAATGGCCACGACGAGGTAAAACGTATTGCCAATCATTCAGCAAAAACAAATTCTGAAGATGGTGTTGGCTTAGCTATTCTTGAACAGTTAGCTGAAAAATAAATCGATTGAGACTAAAAAGTGTAATTAATTAGAAAAAATAAGTCTATAAAAACTGTTGTTGATAGTAGTTTAAAAACTATTACCAATAACAGTTTTTTTACAACGAAAAAAACAAAAGCCATAAGACTTTTGTTACGTAATCAATCAGCCCTGTTACTCTCCAACTATCAATTATGAAACCCATAATACGTCGCTAACCAATTTGGTACTTATCTTTATTCAGTTGTTAGTAACACGATTACTTTCCCAAAACTATCCTGATTTTGTAAGTAAGCATGCGCTAAAGGAACTTCACTTAGTTTGAAGTTTTTTTCTGGTTTCACATCAACATCATATTTTGAAATGTAGTCCAACAGATCATTCAATTTATCCTGACTGACATTGTCAGAGTAAAAACTAGTGAGGTAACTATTTTTCTCGATATCTATAATCGGATCAAATTCTTCTAAAAACCATTTACCTCCTAATTGTCCCGTACTACATAAAATGCCTCCTTCGTTTAAATGTTGAAAACTATCTTTTATAGTGGCAGGGCCAATTAATTCTAAAATTTTGTCATACTTCTTTTCAGTCTCTAATACACCAGTCTTATCTATTATTACATCATTAAAACCAGCGGACAATAATTGCTCATTTTTTGCTTGGCTCCGACTAGTACCATCAATTACAATATCAGGATATCTGGCCTTCAACAATTTAAGAAATGAAATACCTACTCCACTTGTGGCGCCTCTAACTAAAATTTTATCTTTTTTTGTAATTTTTAAGTTTTTCATTGAACCAAATGCTGTATAGTACGTTTCAGGAATAGTCGCAAGTTCTTTCCAAGATATATTTGTTGTTATTGGATATATTTGGTTATTTGGTAATGCTACATATTCAGCATAGCTGCCATCAAATGCGCGTCCCATTTCTCCCATAATGGAAATAACTTTTTTCCCTATAGGTAATCTTTCAGGATCGCTCGTTTCTTCAACAACACCCACACATTCAATGCCTAAAACCCTAGGAAACAAAACAGTTGGCGATTTTCCCTCTCTCGTAAAAATCTCCGATCTATTGATACCAAACCCTTTTATTTTAATTAAGGACCAGTTAGCTTTTATTTTAGGTAAATTTACCTCTTGGTAAATAAGCTTATCTGTTCCTCCTGCTTCATTAACAACAATTGCTTTCATAATTTTACTTTTCTCCTTTGCTAAAAAGCTTTTTTCAATTCAAATCATCGTAAACATCCTAATTTTTAGTAACTATACATAAAAAATCCTAACCACCACGCGAAGTGATTAGGACCTTTTACAATGCTTGCCCCACCAAAAATTAATGAAAGGCCGAAAGATTTAATTAGTTTGCACTTTTTATGCATTTAAAACTTTGTTTAAGAAATCTTTTGTTCTATCATTTTGCGGATTACTAAATATTTCATCTGGTGTACTACTTTCTAAAATGTAACCATCAGCCATAAAGACCACACGATCAGCCACTTCTTTAGCAAAACCCATTTCATGTGTGACAACAACCATTGTCATACCATCCCTCGCAAGTTGTTTCATAACATCTAAAACATCCCCAACCATTTCTGGATCAAGTGCAGACGTTGGTTCATCAAATAACATAATATCTGGTTTCATTGCAAGTGCGCGTGCGATTGCGACACGTTGTTTTTGACCACCAGATAACGAAGCAGGTGCAGCATCTGCTTTATCACTCAAACCAACTTGGGATAAAAGACGTTTTGCTTCCTTAGTTGCTTCTTCTTTTGTTTCTTTTTTTAATTCAACAGGCGCTAAAATAATATTTTCAAGAACGGTTAAATGTGGAAACAAATTAAAATGTTGAAATACCATGCCAATATTTTGACGAACAACATTTAAATCAGTTTTTGGATCACTTATATCATGCCCCTCAATAATAATTGAACCGGAAGTTAAATCTTCTAATTTATTTAAACAACGTAAAAAGGTACTTTTCCCAGAACCGGAAGGTCCAATCATGCAGACAACTTCTTTTTCTGCAACTGAAATATCTAACCCCTTCAAAACTTCATTTGAACCATAGTTTTTTTTCAAATTTTTAACTTGAATTTTAGCTGCCATTATTTAATCTTCCTTTCGACTAAATTAGATAACCACGTTAATAACGTTATGATAACGAGATAAATCACCGCGATAATCAACCACATCTTGAATCCTTCAAGGTTTCTTGCGATTATAATCTTACCTGTTTGCGTTAATTCTAAAATACCGATAACAGATAAAATTGACGTATCTTTCAACGTAATAATAAATTGATTAATAAATGATGGAATCATAATCTTAATTCCTTGTGGCATAATGACTTTCATCATTGCTTTTCCATAAGGTAATCCTAGACTACGAGCAGCTTCCATTTGGCCATTATCAACAGCCTTAATCCCACCTTTAACAAAGGCCGCTGTATACGCACCTTCATTTAACGTTAAGGTTATAATACCTGCCACAAATGCTGGAATCTTGCTCCCGGTTAAATTAGGAATACCAATGTAGATAAAGAAGGCCAATACAATTAGCGGTAGGCCACGGAAAATGTAAATTAATGTACTTGAAAGCCCATTAAGCCATTTATTTGGCGCAACACCCATCATACCTAAAATAATCCCTAAAACTGTTGCACAAACAATAGCCACAATTGTTAATAACATTGTTTGTTTAAATCCTTCTAATAATGAGCCACTATTTGTTTTCAATAAACCTAAAATTGTTCGAGAATTTTTAGAGTTAGCATTTTTTGCGTTCGTTCCAGTGTACTTATCAACAATCTTTTTATATTCACCGTTAGCTTTAAGTTTCTTTAGCCCGGCATTAAATTTTGTTATTAATTCTTTATTTTGCCCTTTTTTAACGGCGAATCCATATTCACCTTTTTCATATGTTTTACCAACTACTTTCATTTCAATACCATTCTTAACACCATATGCTAAAACTGGTTTATCATCAAAAGTCGCATCGGAATTTCCTGTCACAACATCGTCATACATGTTACTTGAATCATCAAAAGTTGTTGTTGTAATATTATATTGTTTTTTAATTGAGTTTACGAATTCTCCGGCAGCTGTACCAACTTTAATCGCTACCTTTTTCCCTCTTAAATCATCCAAAGATTTAATTGAACTGTTTTTACCAACAGCCATAGCTACCCCAGCTTCATAATAACTATCTGAGAAATCAAATTTAACACGACGTTCTGGAGTTATCATCATACCAGCCATAACCCCATCAATTTGGTTAGCATCTAATGCTTGAACCGCTGCATTAAACCCTAAGGCTTTAATATCAACTTTAAATCCTTCCTCTTTAGCAATGGCTCGCATTATATCCATATCAATACCAACATATGATTTACCATCTTCTGCTTGATATTCAAATGGTGCATAAGTTACATCAGTCCCGATTGTATACGTCTTTTCTGCTGCATTTACTTGATTACTATGTAAAAATAATAAAAATACACATGCGACCATGATTGACATGATCATTGACTGCCATTTTTTCATAATATCCTCCCCAAAACATTTTGATGTAACATAATATAACATATCTACACTTAGCAAGCAATTTAGTTGTTTTGACAATTATTTAAGTACCCTATACACTAGAGATATTCAGGAAAGGATGGTTTATATGATTATTAGAAGAGCAACAAAAAAAGATGCACACGAGGTCGTTCCTTTAGTGAATATTATTTTAGAAGATATGGAAATTCCTATTCTTCAAGAAATTCCATTACCCGACCTATTCAAAGTGCTAGAGCTTGCATTTGAAACAGAAGACTACCGTTACAGCTACGGTCGTGTTCAAATTGCCGATATTGATGGTAAGGTTGCTGGGATAGCATTTGGTTATCCGGATGAAGATGAAGACCATCTTGATCTTGCTATGAATCAATTTTTCCCACAAATTGGTTTACCTGAAACAACTGAACTCTTTCCAGACTCAGAAGTTTATCCAAATGAATGGTACCTTGATACCCTTGCTGTTTCACCAGATTTCCAAGGACAAGGCATCGGCACAAAACTTCTAGAGTCTCTTCCCGAGATTGCCCGTGCAGCTGGAAAAACAAAGATTGGCTTAAACGTCGACTTTGCAAATCCTAAAGCAGAAAAGTTATACACAAAAATGGGCTTTAAAACTGTTGGTAACATGATTATTAGTGGTCATGACTATCATCATATGCAAAAAGATATTTAAATAAATAAAAAGGTCTGCTAAAAATAAATTTAGCAGACCTTTTTTCATATCTTTATTCTAAAACTTTTACAGTAACTGTCTTTTTACCCCATGTGTAACATCTTGCATTTGAGATAAAATGCACATCAATTCGGTTTCCTTTAATTGCTGAACCTGTATCGCCAGCAATCGCAACACCATAACCAGATACCCAGACAACAGTTCCTAGCGGAATAACTGAAGGATCCACAGCAATTTGTTGTGGATTAGTTAACAAACTTAACCCATATGATCCATGAGTTCCCATCCCTGGTGCATTTGTTGAATAAGCCGTTGCGACCATTTGTAACGTTTTCTTAGTTGATTTGCCAGAAGTATCGTTGCTTGCTTTTTGGTCAGTACTTCCTTTTTTATCTGATGAATCATCACTTTCAGCCTTTTTAGCTGCTTCTTTTTTAGCAGCTGCTGCTGCCTTAGCATCAGCTTTAGCCTTTGCTTCTCTTGCTTTTTTTGATAACTCAGCATCTTTAGCCTTTGTTACTTTGGCTAAATCTTTCTTTGCGTCACCTAAAGTATCTTTTAACGCTGCTAATTGTTTATTCATTTCTTTTGTTTCTTGTTTTGTTTCAGATTGTTTTAATTTCAATGATTTTTGTTCAGATTCCAAATGCGCTTTAGCATCTTCCATGGTTTTGATATTAGACGCAACATCTTTCATCGTTTTGTTATCAGCAGATTGTAAAACAGAAACTGCGTAAACACGGCTAATAAAATCACCAGCATTCTTTGCTTCAAGAATAGCCGTTACCATTTTACTACTTGAATCATTAACTTGTAGACTTCTTAATCTATCTTTAGCATTTTCAATACGTGTATCTAATTGTTTTTGTTCATTACCAATTGATTTATCTTGTGAACCAATTTTCTTTTCTTTATCAGAAATTTCTTGATTTAATTTATCAATTTTTGCATACTCATCATTAATACTCGTTAATGACTTTGAAATTTTTGAATTAGCAGTTGTTACTTTCTCTTGTGCAGCTGATTCTTGTTTTTTTAAATCACTGATAGATGTTGCACTAACAGAAACCGAACCACCTAATAAGCAAAGTATAACTGCCGTAAAACCAATAATATTTCTAATTTTCAAAATAATACTCCTTTTTGTAAATAACTTTATTACCCATTTCTAGAGTATATCGAACCGACAAGTCAGACATGTGTCAGGCATATTACAAAACATCACTCATATTACAACTCTATGACTAACGTACCCTCATTTTCAGAAATAATCATTTTATTTGAGTTCATTTTCAAAACCGTTTCATTTTGAGCCTGAAATATGCTATGATATGTAGATTATACAAACGAATAGTGAGGGTATTAAATGATAACTGTAAGTAATGTAAGTTTAAGTTTTTCAGACCGTAAGTTATACGATGACGTTAATTTAAAATTCACGCCTGGTAATTGTTACGGACTAATCGGTGCTAATGGCGCTGGTAAATCAACATTTTTAAAGATTTTATCTGGTGAAATAACACCAAGTACAGGTAAAATTTCATTAGATCCAAATGAACGTATGACAATGCTACAACAAAATCATTATGGCTTCGAAGAATATACTGTTCTTGAAACAGTCATTATGGGTTACAAAGAACTCTATGCTGTTATGGAAGCAAAAGATGCTATTTATGCAAAAGCTGATTTTTCTGATGAAGATGGTATCAAAGTTGCTGAACTAGAATCTGACTTTGCTGAAATGAATGGTTGGGAAGCTGAATCAGAAGCTTCAACTCTTTTACAAGGCTTAGGCTTCGCTGAAGATATGCAAAATAAAAAGATGAGCGAACTAACAGAAAGTCAAAAAGTTAAGATTTTGCTTGCACAAGCACTTTTTGGTAATCCTGATGTTCTCTTACTTGATGAACCTACTAATGGGTTAGACATCAAATCAATTAACTGGTTAGAAGATTTCTTAATTAACTTCTCAAATACCGTTATTGTTGTTTCTCATGATAGACATTTCTTAAATAATGTCTGCACCCACATGTGTGATGTTGATTTTGGTAAAATCAAATTATTCGTTGGTAATTACGACTTCTGGATGGAATCAAGTGCCTTAGCTTCAAAACTTGCAAATGATTCTAACGATAAAAAAGAAGCTAAAATCAAAGAATTACAAGATTTCGTTGCACGATTCAGTGCTAACGCTTCTAAATCTAAACAAGCAACTTCTCGTAAGAAAATGCTTGAAAAAATCACACTTGATGATATTCAACCTTCATCACGTCGCTACCCATTCATTAACTTTGAAATCGACCGTGAAATTGGTAATGATTTATTATCAGTTAGTGGCGTTTCAAAAACAATTGATGGCGTAAAAGTTTTAGATAATATCTCATTTAGTTTAGGCAAAGATGATAAAACAGCCTTTACAAGTGAAACTGATATTGCTGTTACAACATTAATTAGAATTCTTTCTGGTGAATTAGAACCAGATACAGGTACAGTTCAATGGGGTGTAACAACATCACAAGCTTACCTTGCTAAAGATAATAACGACCAATTCGCTGATGAACATTTAACAATTATCGATTGGTTACGTCAATTTGCTTCTAAAGCAGAAAGTGATAACACTTTCTTGCGTGGATTCTTAGGTCGTATGTTATTTTCTGGTGAAGAAGTCGATAAAGAAGTTGGCGTCTTATCCGGTGGAGAAAAAGTTCGTTGTATGTTATCAAAAATGATGTTAACAAGAAACAACGTTCTTTTACTTGATGATCCTACTAACCATTTAGATTTGGAATCAATTACTTCATTGAATGAAGGTCTTTCAAATTATAAGAGTGCTCTATTATTCGGCTCTCATGATCGTGAGTTCATTCAAACAATCGCTAACCGTATCATCGAAGTAACACCAAACGGTCTTGTTGATCGAGCAGATACTACTTATGATGAATTCTTAGAAAATAAAGATGTTCAAGATCAAATTGCTGGTCTTTACAAACAAGCTTAATAACTAAAAAGGAAGCAACCAATTTCAAAATTGGTTGCTTCCTTTTTTATTAGTAATTTTTAAGTACGCGTTGAATTTGGCGTTCCTGATCTCGACGTTTAATTGTTTCACGTTTATCGTAATCATTCTTCCCTTTTGCAACACCGATTAGTACTTTTGCAAAGCCGTTTTTAATGTACACTTTCAAAGGGACAATTGTAACACCCTTATTTTTAGTTGCTTCATCAAATTGAGCTATTTGTTTTCTATGCAATAATAATTTACGATTTCGAAGTGGATCATGATTGAATTGATTTCCTTGATCATACGTTGAAATATGAACATTCATCAGCCAAGCTTCACCATTTCTAATTTGCGCAAATCCATCTTTTAGATTAATACGACTATTTCGAACGGATTTAATCTCAGTACCTGTTAAAACGACACCAGCCTCAACCGTATCTTCAATGTTATAACTGTGTCTTGCTTTTTTATTCTGGGCTAAGGGTTTATCAAAAGATGACTTTTCTTTTCGCAATCTTAATCCCCCCGATATTATTTTTGACGTGTATTATTTTTTCTTGGTGCTGTGTTTTTATTAGCTGATTTGTAGAATGGTTTCTTTCCATTACTATTTCCAGCAGCTGGTTTACCATTACGGTTATAAGGTTTCTTGTCTCCTGGACGACCATTACCTGGACGTTTGAAGTTTCCACCTTTACCTCGTAAATCAGAAGTTGGTGTGTTTTGTGGATTAACAATTTCAAAATCAATCGCACTTTGCTCAATATCAACTTTAGCAACTTTTACTTCGATTGGTTGACCAATTCTGAAAGTTCTCTTGGTTCTCTTACCTACTAATGCCATATGCATATCTAAATATTCATAATAGTCATCCTTCATATTACTAATATGAACAAGACCTTCAACAGTATTTGGTAATGAAACGAAGACACCAAACTTCATAACTGAGCTAACAACACCTTCAAAGGTTTCACCAACATGATCAGCCATGTATTCAGCTTTTTTCATTGCGTCAGTATCACGTTCGGCATCAATTGCGCGACGTTCCATTTGTGATGTATGTGTTGTAAGTTCAGGTAATTGTTCAGCATATTTTTCTTTTTGAGTGTCCCCAATACCATTTTCTTCGTAGAAACGAATTAAACGATGAACCATCAAATCAGGGTAACGTCTAATTGGTGACGTAAAATGCGTATAATCAGTAGCAGCTAAACCAAAGTGACCTAATGATTCATCAGTATATTTAGCTTGTTGCATACTTCTAAGTAACATAACAGAAACCATTGATTCTTCAGGTTTACCAGCTACTTCTTTTAAAACACCTTGTAACATTTTAGGTGTTACATTCTTACTATCACCTTTAACAACGATACCAAAACTGGTTAAAGTTTCGAAGAAACGCATTACTTTTTCATTCTTAGGTGTTTCATGCACACGGTAAACAAAAGGTACTTTTAATTTATCGTAATGAGCTGCAACAGTTTCATTTGCAGCTAACATAAATGATTCAACTAAACGTTCACTTGTTCCACGAGTTCTAATTTGAATATCAATTGGGTGACCCGCTTCATCAACGATAATCTTAGATTCATTATCATCAAAACTAATTGCACCACGTTTTTTACGCATTTTTTCAAGAATTTTGTGTAATTCGCCCATTGTTTCAAACATTGGGACCAATTCTTCATATTTAGCTTTCGTCTTTGCATCATCTGATTCAAGAATCTTGTTAATGGCTTTGTAAGTCATACGTTCTGTCGTTTTAATCACACTTTGGAAGATTTTGTGGTTAACAACATAACCTTCTGGTGTAATTTCCATTTCACAACTCATAGCAAGGCGTTCAACTTTTGGATTCAATGAACAAATACCATTTGATAATTTGTGAGGCAACATTGGAATAACACGGTCAGTTAAATAAACACTCGTTCCACGTTCGTATGCTTCACGATCAAGTGGTGTGCCTGGTTGGACATAATGCGAAACATCAGCAATATGCACACCTAAATGGTAGTTCCCGTTATCAAGTTTCCAGGCAGTAACAGCATCATCTAAATCCTTAGAATCAATACTATCAATTGTTACCAATGTTTGGTCCGTTAAATCAACACGGCCAATTTTTTCTTCTGGTAGCACAACTTCTGGAGTTGCTTCAGCTTGAGCCATAACATCTTCAGGAAATTCACTAGGAATATCATGTTGATAAACAACTTGTAAAATATCCATACCTGGATCGTCTTTGTTACCCACAACTTCTTTAACCAATGTTTCAATAACTAATGGTTTTTCACTTGTTGGGTAAGCAGTAATATCAGCTGTAATAACTTCTCCGGCAACTGGATGTAAACCAACCCCTGTTACCAATAAGTTATAACGTTGTAATTTCTTGTTTTTAACAACTAAATGGCCAATTATTCCTGAATTTTCAAGGTCAGATGGTTCAACTTCAAATTCACCAACAATTGATGTTACATTATGTTCAACAATTTTATTAACTTTACCTTCAGGACCACGGTCATCCCCAGGTTTAGCAGCACTTGTAATCTCAATCTCAACACTATCACCATTTAAGGCAGACATTGTTTGTGTTGGATTAACGAAAACATCAGGTTGTTCTGGATCAATCGTAACGAATCCAAATCCACGATCATTTGCATGAAAAATACCCACTAATTGTGGTGTTTGAAGTGCAATTTGAAATTTGCCTTCTGATGTAATTTTCACTTCACGTTTACGTTCCATTTCAGCAAGTGTTTTAACAAGTTCTTTGAACGCATCCTGGCCTTCTAATTTAAGGGCAGCTGTTAATTCTTCAACACTGAAAGATTCATTTTCTTTAATTTTTAGTTCTTTTAATATAAGTTCTTGCATCTTTTTATCCATGTATACCTCGTTTTCATATTCGTATTTGCGTTACATTTATTTATTATTAATTTTATTTTATTTCTAAATAAAAGCCTCCTGCTGCAACAATTGTTTGCACAGGAGGCTTTCTTTATTATTATTTTGAGGCCAAATAGACAAGTCCTAGAGCTAGACAGAAAAATAAAACGCCCAAGACAAAGGTTACTTTTTGCATAAATGCTTCGAATCCACGTGGTTTTTGTTTGCTAAATAAATCGTCAGCACCACCACCGCCACCAGATAAAGCACCTGAAGCGTTATTTGTTTTTGCAGGTTGCATCATAACAGCGATAATCATTAAGACTGAAACGATGATAATTAAAATTGTTAGTATGTTAGTCAAATCATTTACCTCCTTAACCCAATTACGTAATCTATATCTATACTAATTTAGCACAGTTTGCATTAATTTTCCACCGTTATTATTTTATTAAAGTGATTCAAATCCGGATAATGTATCCATTTCTGTCTTAAGTTTAGGTCGATTTTGGTGCTCAGTCAAAAGAACTAATGTATCTCCTGCTTTTAAAACCGTCACACCATGTGGAATTAATTGCTTTTCACCACGTCTAACCGTGATTAATAAGCTATTTTCAGGCCAAACTACTTCTGAAACTTTTTTATTTTCTAAATTTGATCCAGCAAAAATAGGCGTCTCAAGTCGGTCCTTTTTACCGCCCAAATCAATTTCATTTTGACCAATTAATTTTTTAAGTAAAGAATCGTAGATAGGTGCGCCGCCTAAAATATCAATAACTAAAAATGAAACTAATGAAATAATGGCTAGTGGCATTAAGTGATGTAAACTACCCACCATTTCCGTAACTAATAAAATAGCTGTAAAAGGTGCTTTACCAATTCCAGCAAAGTACCCGGCCATTCCAAAAATAATAAAATCAGTTATATATTTAGCTGGTAACAACCCTAACATTATCATAACAGTTGCATACCCAGCGCCAATAATAGCGCCTAATGTTAGAATAGGCAGAAAAATACCACCTGGTAATCCAGAACCATAGGATATCATTGAAAAGATAAATCTTAAAAGAAAGAGTCCCAATAAAACGGTCAATGATTTACTTTGAACTAGACTTAAAATAATCTCATTACCGCCACCTAAAGTTTGTGGTAAGTATAATCCAATCGGAATAACTAAAATAAAAGGGACAATTGAGCGATAAAAAATCGGAATTTTATGTAGAATATTATATAAATCAGTCGATTTAAGTAATACGTTTTGATACAGATAGCCTAGGAGGCCCAAAATAAGCCCTAAAGCAATCAAATGCCAGTATTGTAACAATGATAAGGTCTGAATATCCATCATTTGTAGCGCCGGTTTTAGACCGAAAAAATGCAATGAAATATAATTGGCTGAAATTGAACTAGCTAATGCTGTTGTCCAAATCAACGGTGAAAAATTATGATACACTTCCTCTAATATAAAAAGCGTACTCGCAATTGGTGCATTAAAAGCTGCGGATAGACCTGCAGCGCCACCACCTGCAATCAGAATGCGGCGTTCCGATTCAGTATGTTTAGTCATCTCTGCGAATCCTTGTCCGACTGCTGCACCTAGTTGAATAGATGGGCCTTCACGGCCGAGGAATAGCCCTGATCCAATGCCTAAAACACCACCGATAAATTTTCGCCATAAAACTGACCACCAACGCATTTCAAGATTACCAGCAAGCTGGCCCTCTACTTGCGGAATACCGGATCCCATAATATTTGGCTCTTGCTTCATTAGTGTTCCAATACCTAGTACCATAGCTAGACTCAAAAGAATCATTGGAAACAGTAACCACATATTCTGATTAATTGCCTGGTAAAAATAGATAAAGACTTTAAGCACATAAATAATAGCTAACCTAAATAGACTTACAACGATACCTGTAACGAGCCCAATTAATAGCCCTCTTAAAATAAATATGAGATTAGTTAAATTCAATCGCTCTTTGATACCTTGTTTTGTCATAAAACCATACACACCTCTTCATTCTATTAGTATATGCTAAAATCCAATTATTTGCTGAACTCATTAGTAACAAAAAAAGAATTATTCAACTATTGAATAACTCTTCTTAAAAACTAGCATAATCTAATGATCACTTAAGGATGATAAATCATACTCATAGCTATAAGTCCCCAGCCTAAATTTTTTTTAAATAAACCGGTTGTCGAAATTTCCATATAAAATCGACCAACGTCAGCACTTAACTTTATTTTATTTTTTAAATTACTTACAGCCAATAAGCGCAACGACTCCGCTAAATCAGCGACTGCCTTCTCGAAGTACTGCCCACGCTCAACTTTATTTTTAAAATCAACTAATAAGAGACGTTCCTCATTTGTCGTTTCTTCGTTTAAAATAAGATCATAAACTTTTGATGTTAGATCATCTTGTATTGTAATACGCTCTGATTTTTTCATACACGCTCACATTCCTAACTATAATTTCCAACATCTAAATTATACAACAATAAGTTTTACCTTTCAATATAGTGCGTCCTATTATAATACAAAAAAGGTCCCACCTAAAATCAAATTAGGTAGGACCTTCTTTCAATCAGAAACGCTTAATTCATAAAGAATTATTTGTTAACGATTGTATCGCGAGCATCTGAACTCAAGTTGTAGAATGAGTGGATACCTTTGTATTCTGATGTTTCTTCTAAGTTATCTTCAATTCTCATTAATTGGTTGTACTTAGCGATACGATCAACACGGCTCAATGAACCAGTCTTGATTTGGCCAGCATTAGTTGCAACAACTAAGTCAGCGATAGTTGTATCTTCAGTTTCACCTGAACGATGAGAAACGATAGCTGTATAACCAGCTTCTTTAGCCATTTCGATAGCTTCCATTGTTTCTGTAAGTGTACCGATTTGGTTAACTTTGATAAGGATTGAGTTTGAAACGCCCATTTCGATACCTTTTTTAAGGTAGTCAGTGTTTGTAACAAATAAATCATCCCCAACTAATTGAACTTTGTTGCCCAATTTAGCTGTCATCATCTTCCAGCCTTCCCAATCGTTTTCATCCAAGCCATCTTCAATTGAGATAACTGGGTATTTGTCAACGATTGCTTCAAGGAATTCAACCATTTCTTCAGAAGTATAATCTTGGCCATTTTCGCCTTCATATTGTAATCTATATTTGCCAGTTTCAGCATTGTAGAATTCTGATGAAGCAGCATCAAATGCGATAGCAATATCTTTACCAGGTTTGTAACCGGCACGTTCGATTGCTTCGATTAAGATTTCAAATGGTTCTTCATTGTTCTTAAGATCAGGAGCGAAACCACCTTCATCACCAACAGCAGTAGAGTAGCCTTTTTCAGCTAAAATCTTTTGTAAGTTATGGAATGTTTCTGAACCCATACGTACAGCTTCTTTGATAGAAGGTGCGCCAACAGGCATGATCATGAATTCTTGGAAATCAACACTGTTGTTAGCATGTGATCCACCATTGATAACGTTCATCATAGGAGTTGGAAGGACATGTGCGTTAAATCCGCCTAAGTAACTGTATAAAGGAACTTCTAATTCATCAGCAGCAGCACGAGCAGCAGCAATTGAAACACCTAAAATAGCGTTAGCGCCCAATTTACCTTTGTTTGGTGTACCATCTAATGCGATCATAGCTTTATCAATACCAACTTGATCAGTAACATCATATCCAACAATTTCTTTAACGATAATGTTGTTTACGTTGTCAACAGCTTTAGTAACGCCTAAGCCCATGTAACGAGATTTGTCGCCATCACGTAATTCAACGGCTTCATGTTCACCAGTTGAAGCACCTGAAGGAACAATTCCGCGGCCCATTGCGCCGTCTTCTGTGTAAACTTCAACTTCAACAGTTGGGTTACCGCGTGAATCTAGAACTTCGCGTGCATAAATATCTGTAATCATTGACATAAATTTGTACTCTCCTTTAAAAACGTTTTTTGGCGGGGATACAATAACACCCTTACCATTATTTTAATAGTTTATTGATTCATTTTCAATCTTTTTAACAGCTAAAATACGAATTATGCTTTGAAGTTAACAAGGTCTAAGTATGAAGCAGTTTCCATACTTGCGCCACCAACTAAACCACCATCAATATCGTCTTTACCCATTAATTCTACGACGTTACCAGGTTTAACTGAACCACCGTATTGGATACGAACTTTATCAGCAACTGTTTGGTCATACAAATCAGCAACTGTTTTACGAATTACTGCACAGATTTCTTGTGCTTGGTCAGAAGTAGCTGTTTCACCAGTACCGATAGCCCAGATTGGTTCGTATGCAATAACTGCAAGATTAACTTGTTCAACAGATAAGCCTCTTAATGCAGCAGAAACTTGTCCAGCAACCCATGATTCTGCTTCGCCGGCTTGACGTTGTTCTAACGTTTCACCACAGCAGATAATAGGAACCATACCATTATTGAAAACAGCATGTGCTTTTTTGTTAATATCGTCATCATTTTCGCCGAAGTATTCGCGACGTTCTGAATGACCAATAACAACATAGTCAACACCCATTTCAGAAAGAACTTTTGGTGAAGTTTCACCAGTAAAAGCACCTTCATCTTCAAAGTATGCATTTTCAGCAGCAACTTTTAAGTCAGTACCTTTAGCAGCATCAAGTAATGTTTGTAAATCTACTGCAGGAGCAGCAATAACAGATTCAACATCGTCAAACTTTGGTAATTTACCTTTAAGACCTGCTACGAATTCAGCAGTTTCTTTAGGGCCTTTGTTCATTTTCCAGTTACCAGCAATAATTGGTTTACGCAAAATAATAACTTCCTTTCGTTAATAGACGGTTTCTTACGACAATTTAATTAAAAATTATTTTGTTGTAATAGCAGCAATACCTGGTAAAGTTTTACCTTCAAGGTATTCAAGTGAAGCGCCACCACCAGTAGAAATATGAGTTAATTGATCAGCAACACCTAATTGTTGAACAGCAGCAGTTGAATCACCACCACCAACGATTGTTGTAGCTTCTGATAAAGTACCCAAGAATTTACCGATTTCAAGTGTTCCGTTAGCATAGTTGCTCATTTCGAATACACCCATTGGTCCGTTCCATACAACTGTTTTAGCATCTTTTAAAACATCTTTAAATTCTGCAACAGATTTAGGTCCGATATCCAATGCCATGTAACCGTCAGGAATGTCACCATCAACAGTTTTGTGTTCAACATCGTTATCAAATTTTTCAGCAACGATTGAATCAACTGGTAATACTAATTTGTCGCCAGCTTCTTCAATGATTTGTTTAGCTAAATCAATTTTGTCTGTTTCAACTAATGATGAACCAATCTTCATACCTTTAGCAGCGTAGAAAGTATAAGTCATACCACCACCAACGATAACTTTGTCAGCTTTTTTAAGTAAATGAGAAATAACACCAATCTTATCTGAAACTTTTGCGCCACCTAAGATAGCAACAAATGGACGTTTTGGTTCGTCAACAGCTTCACCTAAGAATTTGATTTCTTTTTCCATTAAGAATCCAGCAGCAGCTTGTTCCATGTTGCTTGAGATTCCAACGTTAGAAGCATGTGCACGATGAGCTGTACCGAAAGCATCATTGACAAACAAGTCGCCAAGTGAAGCCCAGTATTTACCTAATTCAGGATCGTTTTTGCTTTCTTTTTTACCATCTAAATCTTCAAAACGTGTGTTTTCCATTACTAAAACATCGCCGTCTTTCATTGCTGCAATTGCGTCTTCTAATTGAGGACCACGTGTAGCAGGAACAAAAGTAACAGGTTTGTTTAATAAGTTAGATAAACGTTCTGCAACTGGACGTAATGATAATTCTTTTTTGTCTTCTTCAGTCTTAATACGACCAAGATGAGAAAGAAGAATGGCTTTACCACCATTTTCAGTTACATATTTGATAGTTGGTAATGCAGCAACGATACGGTTATCATTACCAATCACACCGTTTTTAATAGGAACATTAAAATCGACACGAATTAAAACTTTTTTGTCATTTACATCTAAATCTGAAACGATTAATTTAGCCATTATAATAGCCTCCTGTGTAATTTTGATTAAATAAAAAGGCAGAGGGAGTATTGCGTCCCTCCGCCTAAGCATAGTTATATGCGGTTTTAAAAAAGTTTAACTAGATTATGCTTCTAAGCTAGCAAATTTTTCTAATGTACGAATCATTTGTGCTGTAAAGCCAGATTCGTTATCGTACCAAGCAACAGTTTTAACCAATTGGTTAGCGCCAGTACCAGTTACTTCAGTTTGTGTTGGGTCAAAGATTGAACCAAAACTTGTACCAATGATATCTGATGAAACGATTTCGTCAGCATTGTAACCAAATGATTCGTTGTTTTCAGTTCTTGCTTTAATAGCAGCATTTACTTCATCAACTGTAAGATCTTTTGATTTCAAGATTGTAACCAATTCTGTCAATGAACCAGTAATAACTGGGACACGTTGTGCATGGCCATTCAATTTACCAACAAGATCAGGGATTACCATACCGATAGCTTTAGCAGCACCAGTAGAATGAGGAATTGTGTTACCTGCAGCAGCGCGTGCAGCACGTAAGTTTCCACCACGGTCAGGACCATCTTGTAATTTTTGTGTAGCTGTGTAAGCATGAACTGTTGTCATTGTACCAACTTCGATACCGAAAGCATCGTTAACAGCGCCAGCAAGTGGTGCTAAACAGTTAGTAGTACATGAACCAGCAGAAGCAATCTTAGTATCTGAAGTTAAAATGTCATCATTTACACCGTAAACGATTGTAGGCATTTTACCAGCAGGAGCTGAGATTAATACACGTTTTGCGCCAGCTTTAATATGAGCTGAAGCTTTTTCTTCTGATGCGTAAAAACCAGTTGATTCTAATACGATATCAACATTATTGTTTTTAACCCAAGGAATATTTGATGCATCTGCTTCTGCATATACAGGAATTTCCTTACCATTAACAACAATACCATTATCTGTTGCGCTAACTTCTGCGTCGAAGTTACCATGGGCTGTATCATATTTTAATAAATGAGCCAACATTGATGGAGAAGTTAAATCGTTGATTGCTACAACTTCGATGTTATCTGAAACTTCAGCAATACGACGGAAAGCTAAACGACCAATACGGCCAAAACCGTTAATACCAACTTTTACTGACATACTTAAATTTCCTCCTTTAGGAAATGAAGATTTATTTATTTTAAAAAGCGTGTTTGCACACTACTTTTTTAAAATCGAGTTTGCGGCACCCTCATCCGTGATTAACCACGTCTGTTTAGGTGCAAGTTTCATGTATGCCACAATTGCTTCGGCCTTAGAATGGCCACCTGCAACTGCGAAAATACATTTTATGTGCGTGAGATCCTCTATTTGTAAACCGATACGAGGAATCCTATAAACGACCTTGCCTTGAGCATCAAAGAAATATCCGAATGCCTCACCTACAGCTTTGTCCTCTTTCAACATGTCTATTATACCACTAGACATGTCACGACGCTTAGCCATATGCATTGCTTCTCCAATACTGTGAATTACAGCATTGCTTTCCTTGATTAAGTTCAAAACTTCTTGAATGCTCGGTTCTTCAAGAAGAGGCTCGTACGTTTTCTCACTTAGTTGTTCAGGTACATACAAGGCTCTATGTTTGCCGCCTGTGTGTAATGCCATCTTACCACTAATCGAGTTGGCTTGTATATCTACTGATTCACCAACACCACCTCTGGCTGGTAAAAAAGTTAAATCGCGCTTAATTGAAAGACGTGTTGTCAACTGATCAGCTACTTGAGCCATCGTTGTGCCACCCATTACCGCAATTAAATTTTTACCTTCTGGCAATAAGAGTGCTAACTTAGCAGCTAGACTCTTACCCATTGACTCTAAAACTTTAGGTTGTTCATCGGAATCGCCTGATACAATCAAACAATGTTCAATGCCTAAAATTCGACTCAACTCTTGTTCATCCTGTCGAACACCAACTAAATTATCCATCACTTTTTCAAGGCCATGTAGTACTGATATACCTCTATCCGTTAGCGTCATTCCTGACTTACCAACGACGATAAGTTCTTGCTTACGCAGAAAATCTGTTTCGGTTCTCATAACGCGTTCGCTTAGATTTAAAGTTGCTGCCAACATTCTGCGACCAACAGGCATCATCCATTCAATCTGTCTTAAAACAAAATATCTTTGTTTTAAAACTTTAATCATGTCTGGTGCAATTGCTTCGATCCACTCTAATTCATGATGCATACTGCACCTGCTCTCTTATGGGGCATTATTTGTCCCACAGTGTCGCATTATGACCCATTAATTCTAAAAAAACAAAGCACGATAACATTCTGCATTAATCAAAGTGTCTTCATACCTTTATTACAAGACAAATTATATCAGGTTGTTTCATACTTTGCAAGCACTTCAAACGACTATCTGCCATGTCAGCAATTGACGTTTGATATATGAGATAAGGTCATAATTGTTCCTAATCCTTGTAGCGTTTTCTTGCTGATGACGATGGAATGTTCAGGTTTTCACGATATTTTGCAACTGTTCGTCTCGAAATATCGATGTTTTGTTTCATTAATTGTAAAACTATTTTTTGATCAGAGAAAGGTTTCGTTTTATCTTCAGATTCAATCAAAGTCTGCATAGTTGTCATAATCGTTTTTGAAGATAGCTCTTCAGCATTCTTTTTGTTCTTATTTGCGATTTGTCCAAAGAATGATTTTATTTCATAAACACCAGATTCTGTTTCAATGTACTTATCATTAACGGTTCGACTAATTGTTGATTCGTGAACACCTAAAGCGGCTGCAACTTCCCGTAAAAGTAATGGCTTAATTGGTTTGGTTTTATCAGTGAAGAAGTCAGCCTGATATTTCAAAATATATTGTCCTACTTTTAAAATGGTATCGCCTCGTTGTTTCAAGCCATGAACTAGCCATTCATATTCCCGTTTCTTTTCAGTTAAATATTTGATTACTTCAGGATCTTGGTCTTTTGACATATCATCAAAATATTTTTGTTGAAAAACAACTTCAGGCTGTGCACCGCGAACTTTGAATAATGTTAATTCATTATTACTTTTTTTCAAAACTAAATCTGGATAGATTTTACCAATTCTAGTTGTCCCAAATCCTGCACCTGGATTAGGTGATAATGTGCGAACAAAATCTGATATTTCTTGAATTTCTGAAAGATTAACACGATATTTTTTTGCTATGTCCGACCATTTACGATCGACAAAGTTATCAAAATCATCTTTTATGACTGTATATGCCAATTCAGGCGCTAAATCGTCAGAATCAATCTGTAACATTAAACTTTCTTGTAAATTACGTGCACCAACACCGGGCGGATCTAAGCGTTGAATCAAGGTTAACGCATCTAATAACATAATGGGTGGTATTCCTGATTCTTCTGCTAAATCATCCAAATTAGCATTAAAATAGCCCGTCTGTTCAATATAATCTACTAAGTAAAGAACAACCTTTCTAAGCGGTGTTTGACGCATCGTTAGATAAATTTGTTCCAATAAATAATCCAATAAAGATTGTGATTCATCATCACTGACTGAATTCATATAATCAGTATCACCATTTGTTGTTAGATTAACTTTATAACGAGACTCCCCTGCTTGGATTCTCTGATTGTCGTCAACAGCTTCAATCAAAGGGTTTTCCATCATTTTTTCAGTGACAAATTCTTGTAAATCTTCTATATTATATTGCAACATTTTAATTGATTGTTGGAGCTCTGGTGTCATTGCCAGTTTTTGAATTTGCGTTTGTTGTTGCTTAAATTTCTGTTCAATAGCCATTATTTCTCAACCTCCGCTTTCGTTACTTGTTTTTTTTACGTAATTCAGCTAAACTATTAACTATACTGCGCCGTTGGTGTAATGGATAGCACGTAAGATTCCGGTTCTTGAGCTGAGGGTTCGACTCCCTCATGGCGCATCGTTAAAATTAAAATATTTTCTTTTGAAAAACCTTATATGTTGATATAAGGTTTTTTGTTTTCGCTTACATTAATTATATATCATGTTTCTTAAGATAGCCATGGCGTTCTTACCACACTACAAAATATAATAAGCAACATAGTAGAAAAAAATTAGTTCAATCAATAATAAATTAAAATCGTTAATATAGTTGGATTGTAATCGTTACCATTACGTTTCATAAAAAATAAATCCTACCTCAATTAAGAGATAGGATTTTCTGTTTAGCTCTTTTTACCGTAATCACCCATTTTAATACGAAGTCATTTTTGGGAATTTAATCATAAAGAAGATAGAAATAATTGACCCAATGTAACAAGCCCAAACTAACGGGTCTGTATAAACCAAATTTGATAGAGTTACATTTAAAATCACATTAAAAATTGATAGTATTATAATACCACGATATTTACATAATTTATTCTGTAATAAAATCATAATTATCTCAATGTTCCCTACTAATAACATGAATACATCTTCACTATAGAATTTACCTGAAAGAGCATGAACAATCATTATAATTGCAAGAATCATTAATATTATATTTAAACTGATTGCTATTATTTTTGAATTGATTACTTTTCTAATCATTTAGTTTCTCCTGATTTATAGTATTTACATATAAAGAACAGTGAAATCAAAATAGCTACCAGGAAGGATTCTAATGTAGGAAGATAACAATCATTATTAATCTCAATGATCAACATAATTGCGTTTAATACAATATTAAACATTGAAAGGATTACTATTATTATTTTATCGAAATAATTAAATTGGACAATCAGCATAAAAAATTGTAAAAGAACGATTATACTTGATACTGAAAGGAATAGATCTATATGTTGACTTCCCATTCCGCCTAATGAAAATGCAGTATCAAGAAATAAACTAAAAGTTTCTATAATAAATATAATATTAAAAAATGAATGTAATACTTTGGAATTTTTTAAAAGTTTCAACATTTTTAGCTCCTTAATATGATGTTATTTTATGAATATAAATAGGGTTAAATGAACCCGCAGCATAATATGGCTATTCCTTTATTTTATATACCTCAACATATTTACCTTTTCCCGAATGTTGATGAAAAATTTGATTTTCCTACTCTAAAAGAAATTTCTAAAACTTAAATAAATTACTATAATAACATCTAGAAATACCCAATACATTAATAATAAGTATTTAAATTTAGGTACTAAGTACTTATTATGCCTTTTAATCATTACATCTAATAAATACGTAATAGTATATATAATACCCATTCCAAATAATAATAAAACACCTAAAACAAGTAACCCATCACCATTATTTAAGCCAATACCATTTCTATGGATATATCCATCTATGATAAATATAAAGGGTATTATTTGTATCCCGATAGTCGCTAATATTTCTATATATATTTTTCCCATACTATCCCCTTTTAATATTTTGTGAATATACTGTGGGATAAAACTACCCTTAAATGCTATTACTTTAATCTATTTTTTCATTAACAACATTTTTATGCTATCATAATTTCAACATTACTTCAAAGTGATTTAACCATAACGTTAATCTAATTTAATATTTAAGCAAAAACCCAACCTCTTAAATTAAGGGCTCTGTAATATATTTATCAACAACAGTTGTAATAGAACCTTTAATAAATATCGCAATAAAAAAAGAGTTTTTCCTCGTATTTTTACGAGGAAAAACTCTTTTTAGTTAAACTATTAAATTTTAATTATTTTGCATAATTTCTTTTAAACCAGCCAACTAATCCCATAGCTAGCAACAGAACAAGGCCCATCATTGATAGTCCTGATTCTTTCATTTCACTAGTCTGAGGTAAACTGGTTTGACCTTTTGCTGCATTTTTTAAGACAGGTGTTTTCCCATCCGGTGTTACCTGTGAAGTTGTTGGCGTCGTGGGGGACGTTGTTGTTGGTCTTGTTGTCGGTGTGGTTGGTTTCGTTTTCTCTGGCATTTTACCAACGAATTCGATTCCAACCTCACTAGTATAACTAGCCGCTTCTGCAGTATTACCGAATGCACCTAAACTAAAAGATAACCCCAAAAGACTAATTATTAAAACACTCATTAGTTTTTTTCTCATAACCATACCTCGTCTATTTTGACTACTTATCTTCTTTTTTATCAGTTTGTAATTCTTCTAGAATTTGTCGTTTTGCTTCTGCGACAGCTTCTTCTTTATCTTTTTTGTTACGACGACGAACTAAGAACCAGATGAGCAACAATAGAAGTAATAGCAAGAAGATTCCTGCAAGGATATACCACATTGTGTAATCTTTTTCTAAGTCAACCGCTTTTTCGTTCAATTTATCTGCCGTTGCGCCATCAATTGTGAAATATTCTGTCCATTTCCACTTATGTACCCCAGAAGTCGCCGTCATTTCTAAACGGTACTTACCAGGCTTAAAGGGTTGGTTATCCCAGAAAATGCCATAATTAAAGTTTGTATTTGGAGCCATTGTCATATTCGAAGTGGTTGAAGCATGTAGTGCTTTATCACCATTTCTTGAATAGACTTTTCCATCAACTTTCAGGTTACGGATTGGTGTTGTTGTTGGATCTTGTAAGTTTACCTTCAATGTATTACGGAAATTAACTGATCCGGGCTCAATCTTAAGTAATTTCATATCAGGCTTAACAACATCGTCAGTTTCAGTTAACGTTGTCCCAATAACAAAGGCATAACGGTTTTTAATTTGAACGTTACTCTTTGATTTTTTTTCACTATCTTTGTTAATTTTTTCATAGAAGTACAAGCCACCGTCAATTTCGCCATTGAATTTCTTAGCGGGCATTGTGATATGGAATGTATGCTCAATGCTTTTCTTAGCCGGTACTGTCACTTCTTTATCTGACTTAATGATTGAAGATAGAGGGTTTACCATTGTTTTATCAAGTTTTGGTTTCACGTGACTGTATTCAACCACTCCGTTATCATTTGTAATCGCTGTATTTGCTTCAGCCATTACAGTAACATCTTTGTTAGTCGAATTTTTTAATGTGACAGTAATGTCTTGCTTTTGGTTCGGTTTCATTTTTAAATTAAAATACGTTTGGCGCTTATCAATTTGGTTGTTTGGAATATTTGCAGTAACAGCAAAGTTCATTTCAGCAGCATTCGCTTTTTGAACTTGTCCACTAAATATAACTAATCCTGCCACAAACGCCATAATGATTCCAAAAAATTTTTTATTCAATGTAAAAATCCTCTTTCTTCTCAAATTAACTTTATGGAGCCGCCGTCAATGTCCAGTTTAATGTCGACGTATATGTTTCACCAGCTACTTTTTCAGCCGGGCCAGGCACATCCAATCTCGCTGATTTATTACCTGTTGTTGCATCACCCATTGCTATTGTCCAGGTCCCTGTGGGATTAGTATTGGCAGTTGGATCTACTACTTGATATGATGCACCGTCACCTTTTAATAATATACTATCGGTAAATAAACCGGCATCAGGATCTCCGTTATCTGTTTTCGATGCTACATTTTTTATTGTAAGCACAGTACCCTTAAGTTCATTAGCACCACTTTTAAATGATGTGTTACTAACCGTCAACGACCAGTTTCCTGTCGTATTATTTGTAACCTGAACGTAATTAGGTACATCCCTATAATCTGCATCCGTGAGCTTATCTATAACCCACTCACCTGTAGCTTCATCACGATGTCCTGTTAAATCAGCTACTTTATCAAAAGCAGCATAATAAGATTTTTTATTTCCTGAAATTTTCTGAGTACCAAAATGTAAATCAGAAATATAATCTATCCTCAGGTCACCAGTAGTTGGCGTAACTGGATTAATTGGTTGTACTGGTTTTGTCGGATCTAATGGATCAACTGGACCAGACTTTGCAAGTAATGTTAAGTTAGCCGCTGTGGTTGCAGTTTTTCCATCAGGCGCTACTGCTGCATCAGCCACTGAATTTCCCATTATTGAAATTGCAAGGAGGGGGACAATGGCTACTACTAGTCGTAAGTTTTTTTTCAAGCTCATTGTTTTAACCTATCCCTTTCTGCATCCTATAATGGTGCGTCGTTTAACGTCCATGTAATTACTGATGTATATTTTTCTTTTAATTTAGTTGATGCACCAGGTACGTCTAAGGTTGCCTTAGTAACAGGTAACGTGTTAGTACCCATACCCATGTCTTTAGCTGCATCTACTACTGCAACACTTTGACTAGATCCGTCTAAAACCATATCCGCTGTTGGTTGGGTAGCATTATAACTTGCCCCATTATTATTAGAAACAGTTCCAGGCGTCAATGTTAACTTAGCCCCAGCTAATTCTTTTGAGCCGGTAAACTGTGTGTTGGCAACTGTTAATTTCCAACCTTCATTTGAACCACGGTTGTCATCAACAACGATAGAATCTGTAATAGTAGCTGCATCATATTTTGCATCTGATCCACTAATTTTTTGATCTCCAAAATCAACACTTGGTGCCTTTGTCAATTTAATTTCTCCAGCTCCAGTAGCAGGATCAGCTACAAAGTTGACATCACCTGATGAAGGTAATGTTACATCAGCAGCATGTACTGCTGGTGCTACTGTTGAAAACAAAGTAACGGTTAAAAGTGCTGCTGTTGCAATTGCTGTTTTCTTCATAATTTATTTCCCCTTTTGTTAACCCAATTTTTATAAGTTTGCGTCTGTTAATGTCCATGTTAAATCTGTTGTATATATTGTTCCAAGATTTTTAGCTGTTTTACCAGGTACTGTTAATGAAACGGCTTTAGCTTTAGCATCTTTACCAAATGAATCAGTCCATGTTCCCATTCCTTGACCGTCTGTAGCAGTAACAACCTTAACATCGCTACCAACTGTAGGAGCAACGACACTATTATTATCTTTATCACCAATTATTGATGGTGTTGTTGTCGCATCCATATTTGTTGAATTAAATGTTTGATCTTTCATACTCAATTGAGCACCAGTTAATTCTTTTGTACCGTCAGTAAATGCGCCTTCTTGCTTAACATTAACTGTCCAACCAGCATTTGATCCACGGTTATCTGTTACTTGTAAGTAGTTAGCTACTTCTTTTGCTGTTCCTTTAGAATCTGTTATTTCAACAGGAGCTGCGTAGTAAGTTGTATCACTACCAGAAACTTTATTTTTTGAACCAAAATCAAAGTTTGAAACATAATCTAATGATAATGGACCATTTGTTCCTGGGTTAATTGGAGGGTCTGTTGGGTCAACTGGATCTGTTGGATCTGTTGGATCAACTGGACCTGTTGGATCTGTATTATCTGTAAAACCAACGCTACCTTTTGTTGGAAGTGATCCTACTGTTGCTGCATTTACAGCTGGTGCTGCAATTAAACCTAATGTTGTTAATACGATTGCGCTTGTTACGATTTTAGTTGTTTTCATTTTAATTTCCCCTTTTTTTAATTCCCTATTTTTTTGTAGCCTATTAGAAAGTGATATGACTTAATTTTATAAACCAGCGTCTGTTAATGTCCATGTTAAATCTGTTGTATATGATGAACCGACCGTTTTAGCTGAATTACCAGGTACTTTCAATGAGACAGCTTTACTTGCTGTATCTTTTGTAGCATCAGCATCGTAGACACCAAATGAATCTGTCCAAGTCCCCATACCTTGATCCTTACCAGCATCTAAGACAGCAACGTCAGCACCAATTGATGTTGTAATTGTAGCTTTAGCTATAGCTGGATCTGTTGTTCCGCCAATATTTTTAGAATTTAAAGTTTGTGTTCCCATACTTAGCTGTGCGCCATCTAAATCAGTCTTACTATCGTTAAATTGTTTTACTTGTTTAACTGACAATTTCCAGCCTTTATTTGATCCACGTTTATCTGTTACTTGTAGGTAGTTAGCTCTTGTAACTTCTTTACCATCTTTATCAGCTAATTTAACAGGTGCAGCGTAGTAAGTTGTATCGTCTCCAGAAACCTTATTTTTTGAACCAAAATCAAAGTTAGAAACGTAATCAATTGATAATGGGCCAGGTGTTCCTGGTTGAGGATTATCTGGGTCTGTTGGATCCGTTGGGCCTACTGGGCCTGTTGGATCCGTTGGATCAACGGGTGTTGTTGGATCTGTATTTTCCATAAATCCAACCTTACCTGTTGATGTATAATCTGCAGCATGTACTGCAGGTGCTGCAGCTAAACCTAATGTTGATAAAATAATTGCGCTTGTAACGATTTTAGTTGTTTTCATAATTTATTTCCCCTTTTAATTAATAACCATTTTTATTTTTTATTGACTAATTTAGATTTTATAAGTTAGCGTCTGTAAGTGTCCATGTAATATCTGATGTGTATTTTTCTGCAACTTTTTTACTATCACCAGGGATAGCTAATTTAACAGAAGCTTTGGCTTTAGCAGCATCTGTTGTTGCGTTACCAAAGGATTCAGACCATGTACCAGAACCTGCGCCATCTTTTGCTTGCATAACAACTTTGTCCCCTGATGTAGCTGAAATGTCAACGCTATTTGTTAATGTTGGTTTTGGTTTTGATGCGTTATTATCAGCATTAGTTGCTTCAGGATTAGATAACGTAATTGTTGTCCCATCTAATTCTGATTTTGTTGTTTCACTTGTAAATGCTTTTGCTTGTTGAACAGTAAGTTTCCAACCTGCTACTGTTCCACGGTTATCTGAAACTTGTAGGAAGTTTGCAAGATCTTTATCAGCTCCGGATGCATCTTTAACTGTCACTAATTGAGAGTCATATGTTTCGTTGTTACCTGACATCTTTTGAGCACCAAAGTTAAAGTTAGAAACATAATCGATTGATAATGGGCCACCAGTACCTGGATCTGTTGGGTTTGTAGGATCTGTTGGATCAATAGTATGTCCAGGATCTGTTGGATCCGTAATACCAGGATCTGTTGTACCATCATTTTTAGTCAATTCAATTTTACCGTGTGATGTATATGTTTGTGTTTCAGATGCATGAGCAGTTGTCATAATGGCACCTGTCACACCTACGCCTAATAATGTACTTAATAATAATTTACTTGAATTTTTCATCATTTATTTCCCCTTTATATAACCTTTTTTATAAGTTAGCATCTGTCAAAGTCCATGTTAATTCAGACTTATAAGCCCCTGCTACTTTGTTTGATTCAGCTGGAACAAGTAATGACACACTTTGTTTGGCAGCTGTATTATCTTTACCAAAACGGTCTGTCCATGTTCCCATACCTTTGTCGACCTTGGCTGTCATCACAGTAACTGCTTTGCCATCTGGATTGATGGCTGCTTGACTAGCTGTCGGCTGACTCATATTACTACTTCCGTTAGTTGTTCCATTCATTAACGTAATAATCGTTCCATCTAATTTATTTTTACCATTCATAAATGGATTGGTCTGTGCAACAGTTAGTTTCCAGCCTGCGTTTGAACCACGATTATCCGTTACTTGAACATAGTTTGGATATTCCCCAACCTTACCGTTTTTATCAACTAACTGGTCAAGTTGTGCATAATAAACACTGTCTTTACCAGAAATTTGTTGTTGACTAAATTGTAAGTTCGAAACGTAATCAATTGATAATGGTCCATCTGTTCCAGGATTAACTGGTTTAACCGGTTTTAACGGATCAGTTGGATTTGTTGGATCAACTGGCGGTGTACCGTCAGTATTTTTCACGAATTCAATAGTTGCATGCGACTGATAATTCACTGTTTCGCTTGCCAAAGCTTGCGTTACGGTAAAACCAGCCGGTACCATACTACCTAAAAGAACTCCCAAAATTAACTTTCTTTTTATCATCGTATCTACTCCCCTCGTCAGATTTTGATGTTTTTATAATATTAGCAAAATGCTAATGATTAACGTTAATTAAGCAAGGATTAGGATTAAGGCGCATCCGTTAGTGTCCATGTTATTTCCCCTGCATACTTACCTGCTTTAAGTGACATGTTGCTTCCATTAAGTTCAGCAACAACACCTTTATCGGCTGCCCAAGTGACATCTTTAGTTTCTTCTGTCTGACCTGAACCAACCTCTGTACTACCAGTATCTAAATCTTGTGCAGTTCCAGTTGCATCTATATATTTCAAAACACCTTTCAATGTGTTAGATCCATCTGTTAAAGGTTTTGAAACGCTAGCCTTCAATGTCCAAGCTGTTTTGCCTAGATTAGAAATTGATACAGTATTTTCAGCAGTACGTTGAAGATTGAAATTTTCTCCACTGTAAGGCAACATTACCCCATCTTTTGAACCAAAAGTCATTTCATCAGAGGCTGCAGTAATTGCTAAACCACCACCTGCAACTGTGATCTTAATCGTTTTTTCAACACCCTGAGCATTTACAATAACTGCTTCATAGTCACCAGCACTAGAAGTTGGTGTAAGTGTCGTTGATTTAACTGTAACTTTAGAATCAGCACCAGTTGATAGTATCCAACCTTTAGCCGAACTCTCTGTTAATATGAACTCATTTAATTTAGTCTCTGTTAATCCCGAGATAGATTTACTGTCCGTACTAAAATCCTTAGCGTAAACTACAGAATCACCATCAACGACGGTATCACCATCTATTACATTGACAGGAACGGCAACTTTAGCAGTTTCATTAGGTGTCACATCCGTATCCGTCAAAATCATATCTTGTATATAGAAACCAACTTTTGTGTTATCAAGTGGTTTATTTGATGGATTTGTAGGATCAATTTCTAATGTATGTTTATTAGTATTCATAATTGTTAAATCTTTGATTAATTTTGTTTCATCTATTGTAACGGTTCCGCCAACATCAATTTTTTGTGGAATAGCAGTTGCACCCAACTTGAATAAGTTGACAGTTACGGTAACTGGTTTTAATTGTTCGGTACCTCCAGCATCAATCGCAGTTACTATAACTTTATTTGCACCTACTTTTAATTTTGTAGGGTCAATCTTTGCAGAATAATCGACACCATCTTTTGTTGTTTCATAAGTATTCTCTGCTGGCGATGATATTGACCCATCTGGATACTTAATTTGAATGTATCCCTTTGTACTATCTTCATCTGAAACTTTACCTACAATTTTAAATGAATCTGTTTGATCCGCATAAGCATTAATTGTTGATGGTGTTACAGTTGCAACAGGTGGAATACTTGGTGTCGTTTCTTTATAAGTTAAGTAAGAACCTGTCGTTAATGTTTCTCCTGGGGCTAACGTTTTAGGATTAGCTTTTATTACAAAAGCACTATCTCCCTTAAACGGAGTATCTGGCTGACTAATGTCGTTGATAGCTATAATTTTATCAAGCACTGATGTCTCCATTCCAGTTCCTACAGCTCCACCTTTGAAATAACTACTTATATTTGATATATCTAATATACCAGTACCGGTAGCTTTCCCAGCTGAATAATTAGTCCAACCACCCAAGCTAGTATTATTACCGGGATCCTTCAATCTGTAATTCAAGGTATGTTTATCACTTACCATTTTAAATCCATTGTTAGGTCCCAAACTTTTTACAGGGACGTCATCCTTATCAACCAAAGTATCGACCCCCTGAGCTGCACCAATAGCTCGAGTTGCAGTATCATTATTTGTGATACTGAAATAACTATATATACCACCTGCTGCATCATACATTTCTTCAAATGTATAGCTCACCTTATATGTTACATCGTACATTGTAGCTTTGAATCCAGTACCATCATTATTTTTATAAAGATGGTAATCTGTAATTGGTCCAAGTTTTACAGCACTTTCAATTGTATTAGGCGTCGTGTTACTTTCTGCTGCATACCCATATCCACGATCTTTTGGAATAGCATTATTAATGATAATTCCATAAGACTTTCTTGGATTAGGATTTCTTCCACTGGCACCAACCTTCGTAAATGCCCAACTAGATGCATTACCCTGTTCACTGTAAGAATCGTTATTTGTCAGCGCACTTGGTTGGAAATTAAATGCTGCATTACCAAAATATAAAACAGGAGTCGCTGTATCATCTGCTTTTCCCGCGTTGTTTGTTGGAACACCATTTACTAACTTCCCGCCTCCTGTAAGTGACACATACTCATTTTTAGAATTTGATGCCACATCGGTAGTACTCCACTGAGTATTAATGGCCCCTTGTGATGGACCAACATAACCAGCAGCTGGTACTGCTGTCTCACTTTTTTTAGTCGTTGCTACTTTTTTTGTTGGTGCTTTCGTTACTTCTTCTTTAGTTGCTACTTCGCTTGTTATTTCTTCTTTTGTTGCTTTTATCGATGTACTTTTTTCGGTTGTTTTTTCAGAAGATGCTGTTTGAGGTTTAACGGTTTCATCTAGCTCTTTAGCTTGGACAGAAGTTCCTGGGCCCTCATTGTTAACCACGTTAACAATGCTACCTGTCATCACTCCTGCTAAGATAATTCCCGTCATTAACGTTGCTGAGATTCGTTCTTTTTTATTACTGTTATGCCCTTTCATTGTTTAGTCCTCCCCCTATAGTTGCTGCCTATTTATACCTAACATTACTATATTTAACTCATTAGTCTAGCTGATTAGTTGTGACCCCCTAGTCCCTCCTAATAGATTTATTCGTTAACTTAGCTGTAACCTAATCGCAAACTTATTATCTGGTTACTGCGACATAGCCAGTTTACCTATAATCTATTTAAATGTAAACATATTTTTTTAATTAAAAAATATTTATCTAATTTATGAAGTAACCGCTTTATCGATTTTGTTTTAATACAAAAGTAATTCATCAAAAAAAATGATGAATTACTTTTGCCAATTTACAGTTTATTTTGGTTACCCTTCACGAACTGGAACTACCGTTGCAAGACTTATTTCTGTCCCATTTGTTTCAGTTATATAAAGAAGTGTATAGGCTCCTTGTTCTGGAATTTGTACAGAGAAACTAAGATCTGACTGTACGACTGTTCTAGCAATTTCATTACCGCTTGCATCAGCAATAATAATTGTATTTCCAGCTGTTTCTCCAGTACCTGTTAAATATTTATCACTTTGATAATAAGAATCAACAGTTGGTTTAGCAATCGTAACATCTTTATGCTTAACTACCGTAGTTTTCACATCACTCCAACCAACACCTGTATTCTGACGAACACTAACTGTTGTATCTTCATGTTGTTTAGGAATAGTAACTTCGTAAAGTCCATTTTCATCAACGATACCTGTCCCTATAACTTTATCGCCAACTTTAACTTCAATTTTAGCACCTGGAACACCACGACCTGATACCGTTGTATCTGTATCAAAAATTGTTTCAACGGTTGGAATTTCTTTCAAAAGTGCCCAACCCGGGTCTAGGTGATATGTTGGCAACGTGTCAGAAGCATTATATGAACCCAACACGTCCCAATCAATTGGCGCACCATTTTTTACTAAACCACTATTAAATATATAACTTGAGTTATTTTCTGCGTCCGCTACTCTGATACCTGTATCTGTTACCATTTGCCCAATATCAAGAGATAAATGAACTTTGAAGTCGGCAAATGCAATCCAAGAATGAGATGGATTTTTGATTCGTAATGTTTTACCATTATCCTCAACTCGGATATCATTTTTATTATACGTATATTTACTTCCGTTATTAAATTGGAAATTTCCTGTTATATAATTATTGAACGAATCATGGTTAAAAAGTGGAACTAACTCTGAAGGAACTGACAAGACATAGTCTGTCGATTCATTAATTCCTGCCGAAATAATCGACTTTCCTTCATAATCAAAATCTAATGTACCTGTTGTCACTGTATTATTACCTTGTAAGTGTAGACCACTTGCACCCGTTCCAGATACTTTCATTGAGCCTCTTGTAATAACACCTAATTCTTTCGTACCTACTTTAGCTGTCGCCACCTGCTTTTCATGGTTACTAGCATCTACGGAATTATTAGCTACCCCTAAAATCATTACTGAATTCAATAATCCAACCACCGCTACCGTTTTAATCACATTCTTCTTTGTCTGACTCATTTCTACTTTGTTCATTTTATTCATCTCCTCTATTTTGGTTTATAAACAATTATTTGATACAGGCCCTCCATAAAAAAATTAGTTAGAGCATTACTAATACCTCCTTATATTTATATTTATTTTTTTATTAATACCTTAAACACAGCTTATCATGTTAACGCTTTCTTTTGCAAATTTAACCACTAGTATATTTTTAATTTTAACTAAATTGGACTTAGATAATAAGCAAAAAAAATAAGCTATCTTCATATAAATACGAAGGTAGCCTACTTTAATTTTAACTATTCTTTATTTTGATTGCTTTGAATCGTTATATTTAACCCATCCAATTAATCCTGCGGTTGATAAAAGAATAAATCCTATCATTGATAATCCTGATCCTTTTATTTCACCGGTTTGAGGTAATCTGTTTTGATTCGATGCAACATTCTTTGAGACAGGTGTTCTCCCGTCTGGATCTGGTGTCACCTGAGAAGTTGTTGGCATTTTACCTACAAATTCAATTCCCATTTCACTTGTATAACTAGCCGCTTCTGCGGTATTACCGAATGCACCTAAACTAAAAGATAACCCCAAAAGACCAATTACTAAAGTACTCGTTATTTTTTTCCCCATAACCATACCTCACCCATTTCGACTACTTATCTTCTTTTTCACCAGTTTGTAATTCTGATAAAATTTGTCGTTTTGCTTCTGCGACAGCTTCTTCTTTATCTTTTTTATTACGACGAACTAAGAACCAAATAATCAATAATACAAGTAGAAGTAAGAAGATTCCTGCAAGAATATACCACATTGTATAATCTTTTTCTAAGTCAACTGCCTTTTCGTTCAATTTATCTGCCGTTGCGCCATCAATTGTGAAGTTTTCAGTCCATTTCCACTTATTCACACCAGAAGTTGCCGTCATTTCTAGACGGTACTTACCAGGTTTAAAGGGTTGGTTGTCCCAAAAAATACCATAATTAAAATTCGTATTGGGAGCCATTGTCATATTCGAAGTGGTTGAAGCATGTAAGGCTTCATCCCCATTTCTTGAATAGACTTTTCCGGCTACCTTTAAATTACGAATAGGTGTTGTTGTTGGGTTTTGTAAATTTACCTTCAATGTATTACGGAAATTAACTGAACCTGGTTCAATTTTAAGTAATTTCATATCAGGTTTAACAACATCATCTGTTTCAGTTAACGTTGTCCCAATCACAAATGCATAACGGTTTTTAATTTGAACGTTACTCTTTGATTTTTTTTCACTATCTTTGTCGATCTTTTCATAGAAGTATAATCCACCATCGATTTCGCCATTAAATTTCTTAGCGGGCATTGTGATATGGAACGTATGCACAACACTTTTCTTGGCTGGAATTGTCACTTCTTTATCCGACTTAACAATTGAAGATAGAGGATTTACCATTGTTTTATCAAGTTTTGGTTTCACATGACTATATTCAACCACACCGTTATCGTTGGTTACAGCTGTATTTGCCTCAGCCATTACGACAACTGCTTTATTAGTCGAATTTTTCAATGTGACAGTAACATCTTGTTTCTGATTAGGCTTCATTTTTAAATTAAAATAGGTTTGGCGCTTATCAACTTGATTACTTGGAAGATTTGCAGTAACGGCAAAGTTCATTTCAGCAGCGTTCGCTTTTTGAACTTGTCCACTAAATAAAACCAATCCTGCCACAAACGCCATTATGATTCCAAAAAATTTTTTATTCAATGTAAAAATCCTCTTTCTTTTCAAATTAGCTTTATGGAGCCGCTATCAATGTCCATTTCAACGTTGATGTATAAGCTTCTTTTGTTTTCACAGTGGTACCAGGAACAAATAACGACACTGCATCGTTTCCTGTAGAGTTAGTTCCCGCTTTATCAGTACCCATAGCAAGTGTCCAAGTACCGAACGGATTATCACTATTACCATCTGTCGTACTAACAACCGAAACAGGAGTACCACCAGTTCCTGTAAGTTTAACGTTACCTGGTAAGTCCCCGCTTAGCCCTAAACCTGGATTTTCACTATGTGCTTCGATATTCTTAATATTTAGTACAGCACCTTTAAGCACGTTCCCGCTAGGACTTTTAAAAACAGTGTTACTAACACCTAATGACCAATTACCCGTTGTATTATTTGTGACCTGGGCGTAATTAGGTACATTATAATAATCTTTATCTGTTAGGTTTTGTGTGTCCCACACTCCACTTGAGTCACGACGGTTAGTCATGTCAGCTACTTTATCAAAAGTTGCATAGTAGGTTTTATTACTCCCCGAGATATCCTGTGCCCCAAAATGAAAACTAGAAATATAATCTATTCTTAAGTCTCCAGTTGTTGGCGTAACTTGATTGAGTGGGTGCACTGGTTTTGATGGATCTAACGGATCAACAGGACCAGACTTTTCAAGTAATGTTAAGTTAGCTGATGATATCGCAGTTTTTCCATCAGTTGCAACTGCTGCATCGGCTACTGAATTTACCATCATCGAAAATGCAAGGAGGGGGACAATGGCTACTGCTAGTCGTATATTTTTTTTCAAGCTCATTGTTTTAACCTATCCCTTTCTGCATTTTATAATGCTGCGTCTTTTAATGTCCATGTAATTGTTGATGTATATTTTTCATTTAATTTACTTGTTGCACCAGGTACTTCTAAAGTTGCTTTAGTAACAGGTAATGTGTTAGGCCCCATACCTTTATCTTTAGCTGCATCTACTGCTGGAACAGCTTTAGATGAACCATCTAAAAGCATAGTTGCTGCAGGATTAGCCACAAACTTTGCCCCATTACCATTAATAATTGAACCATTTGTTAAGGTTAACTTAGCACCATCAAGTGCCGTACCCGTTGCCGTGGCAAATTGTGTATTTGCAACTGTTAAATTCCAACCGACATTTGAGCCACGGTTATCATCAACTTGGATATTAGCATCCTCTGGTTTAGCGCCAAAAGACGTTTGTTCATAAGTTTTTGTTGATCCACTAATTTCTTGATCCCCAAAATCAACACTCGGTGCACTGATTAGCTTAAGTTCGCCTGCCCCAGTAGCTGGATTAGCTACGAAGTTAACATCACCTGTTGTGCCTTTTGTAATATCGGCAGCATGTGCTGCAGGTGCTAATGTTGAAAATAACGTAACTGCTAAAAGTGCTGATGTTGCAATTGCTGCTTTTTTCATAATTAATTTCCCCTTTGGTTTAACTTACTTCTAATCTTTTTATAGACCTGCGTCTGTTAATGTCCATGTTAAGTTAGTTTTGTAACTTGTTCCAATTGATTTAGCTGTTTTACCAGGTACTTCTAATGAGATTGCTTTCATTGAAGCATCTGTATCTGTTCCATCGACATATGTGCCAAATGAATCAGTCCAAGTACCCATACCTTGACCCTTAGCAGCACTTACAACTTCAACATCTTTTCCAACAGTTGGTGTAATAACACCACTATTTAAAGCAGTTGGGATTGTTGTCGTGTCACCAATATTTGAAGAATTAAATGTTTGACCGGTCATTTTTAATTGCGCACCAGCCAACTCAGAAGTCCCATCATTAAATTGGGCATCTTGATTTACTGAAAGTTTCCAACCACCATTTGTACCACGGTTATCAGTTACTTGTAAGTAATTAGCACGTTTAACCTTATCACCTTTACTATCTGTAGCTGAAATTGGTTGTGCATAGTAAGTTTCTGTAGAACCAGAAATCTTATGATCAGCACCAAAATCAAGATTAGAGATGTAATCAATCGATAAAGGTCCATCTGTACCAGGTTTGATTGGATCTGGATCTGGATCTGGTGTAATTGGATTTGTTGGATCGATTGGATCTGTGGGATTTGTTGGGCTTGTGCTTCCTGCGACAAAACCTACTTTACCTGTTTCATTATATGTTTGTGTATTATTTGCGGCATGTACAGCTGGTGCTGCAGTCAAACCTAATGTTGTTAACGCAATTGCACTTGCAACGATTTTTGTTGTTTTCATTTTAATTTCCCCTTTTATTGATTCCCTCTATTTTTTAATAACCTAGTTGATACAGGTTTACATCCCTGCGTCAGTAATTGTCCATGTTAAATCAGTGGTATATGGTTTAGCTTCTTTAGCTGAATTACCAGGTACGGCTAATGAAACAGCCTTCATTGCTGTATCCTTTGTAGCATCTGCATCATATACACCAAATGAATCTGTCCAAGTACCCATACCTTGACCCTTAGCTGCATTCAAGACTTCAACAGCGCTACCAGGTGTTGCTGTAATTGTAGCATCGGCTATAGCTGGGGTTGTTGCATTAGTTACACTATCCATATTTTTAGAATTTAATTTTTGTGATCCCATTTTTAATACTGCACCATCTAAATCTGCTGAGCCATCATTAAATTGTTTTTCTTGTTTAACTGAAAGTTTCCAACCAGCATTAGTACCACGTTTATCCGTTACTTGTAAGTAAGTAGCATATTTAGCACCACTAACTGCTTTGACAGGTGCAGCGTAGTAAGTTGTATCGTCCCCAGAAATTTTGTTTTCACCAAAATCAAAGTTAGAAACGTAATCAATTGATAATGGTCCATCAGTACCAGGACTAACAGGAGGAACAGTTGGTTCTAATGGATCAACGGGTTTATCTGGATCAACTGGGTTAACGGGTGGTGTTTTATCATCATTTTCTGTAAAACCAATCTTACCTAATGATGTGTAATTTTCTGTATGGTCTGCGGCATGTACAGCTGGTGCTGCAGTTAAACCTAATGTTGATAAAATAATTGCGCTTGTTACGATTTTAGTTGTTTTCATTTTAATTTCCCCTTTTAATTAATAACCTTTTTTTATTGATAGAATTAATTCTTATAAGTTAGCGTCTGTAAGTGTCCATGTTAAATCTGATGTGTATTTTTCTGCGACTTTTTTGCTATCACCAGGGATAGCTAATTTAACAGAAGCTTTAGCTTTATCAGCGTCTTTAGTTGCATTACCGAATGCTTCAACCCAAGTACCAGAACCTTCGCCATCTTTAGCTTGCATAACAACTTTATCACCTGATGCAGAAGAAATTGCAAGGTTATCTGTTAAAATTGATGGTGCTGGTTTTGTACCATTTTTATCAGCATTATTTGCTTCAGGGTTAGATAACGTAATTGTTGTGCCATCTAATACTGATTTTGTTGTTTCACTTGTAAATGCTTTTGATTGTTGAACTGAAAGTTTCCAGCCAGATACTGTACCACGGTTATCTGAAACTTGTAAGAAGTTTGCAAGGTCTTTTTTAGTTCCAGCTGTTGGGTTATCTGTTGTTGCTGCAACTAATTCCGAGTTATATGTTGTATCATTACCTGTTACTTTTTGTGTACCAAAGTTAAAGTTAGAAACGTAGTCAATTGCTAATGGGCCACCAGTACCTGGGTTCACTGGGTCTGTTGGATCGATAGTATGTCCTGGATCTGTTGGATCAGTAATACCAGGGTCTGTTGTTCCGTCATTTTTAGTCAATTCAACGTTACCATGTGATACATAATCTTTTGTTTCTGATGCGTTAGCTGTTGTAACAGCTGTTCCTGTAATACCTAATCCAAGTAATGCAGCGAATAATAATTTATTTGTTTTTTTCATAATATATATTTCCCCTAATCTCTTTTTTTATAGTTTAGCATCTGTCAAAGTCCATGTTAGTTCAGACTTATAAGCCCCTGCTACTTTTTTCGACTCAGCTGGAACAAACAATGAAATACTTTGTTGAGCAGCTGTATTATCTTTACCAAAACGATCCGTCCAGGTCCCCATACCATTGTCCAACTTAGCTGTCATCACAGTAACTGCCTTACCATCTGGCTTAATTGCTGCTTGACTATCCGTCGGTCTATGCAGGTTACTACCATTAACAACACCATTCATCAACGTGATAACCGTTCCATCTAATTTATTTTTACCATTCATAAATGGATTGGTCTGTGCAACGGTTAATTTCCACCCTGCATTTGACCCACGGTTATCCGTTATCTGAACATAGTTTGGATAATCTCCGACTTTACCGTTCTTATCAGCTAACTGGTCAAGTTGTGCATAATAAACACTATCTTTACCAGAAATTTTTTGTTGACTGAATTGTAAGTTCGAAACGTAATCAATCGATAACGGACCTGGCGTCCCCGGATTAACAGGTCTAACTGGTTTTACCGGATCCGTCGGATTAATTGGATTAACAGGTCGTGTTTCATCAGTACTTCCAACTAACTCAATAGTCGCATGCGATTGATAGCCCACTGTATCGCTTGCTGAAACTTGCGTTACGGCGAAACCAACAGGTACCATGCTTCCTAAAAGAATCCCCATAATTGTACTTCTTTTTAGCATCGTATTTTCTCCCCTCGTAAGATTTTGGTAGTTTTTAATATTAGCAATATGCTAACGATTAACATTAATTAAACAAGGTTTATGAATGTGGCGTATCCGCTAATGTCCATGTTATTTCCCCTGTATAGTCCCCTGCTTTAAGCAAAGGGTTATTTCCATTAAGTTGAACGATAATTCCTTTGTCGTTTGCCCAACTTACTTCTTGAGTTACCTCAGATTGCCCTGAACCAACTTCTGCACTGTTTGATTCTATATCTTGCGATTGACCAGATGCATCTATATATGTCAATACACCATTTAACTTAACGTTAGCATCGTTATGCTCCGTTAACGGTGTTGTAAGTTGAGCTGTTAAGGTCCAAGCTTGTTTACCCGCGTTAGAAACTTGTACGCTATTAACATGAGGATCAGGGTCACTACGTTGAACTTTAAAGTCTTCTCCGCTGTAAGGTAACGTAACACCTAAAAAAGAACCGTAATTAGTTGCCCCAGGTCCTTCTGTAATTTTCAATCCACCTGTAACTTCAATGTTAATGGTCTTTTTTAAACCATCCGAATTTTTGATAACTGCCTGATAAATACCATCAGTTGAAGTTTGTTTAAGTGTCGTTGAATCAACGCTTACTTTAGATTCAGCACCAGTTGCTAACAACCATCCTTTAGCTTCACTAGTCTTTAGAATTAATGCAGTCAACTCATCAGTTGTTAATTTTTGAATATCTGCCTGCTTTACGCCAAATCCTTTTGCATAAAGGGCAGAGACTTTATCAGTTGCAGTGTCATCATCAGTTACAGTAACTGGTACAGCTACTTTTGCGATTTCATTTGGTTTAACTGCAATATCTGTTAAAAGCATATCTTGGATGTAAAATCCTACTGTTTTATTATCAAGTGGTTTACCTGATGGATTTGTCCCATCAACAGTTAGTGTATGTGCATTAACTGTTGGTTGATTAATAATTGTCAAATCTTTAATCAAATCCGTCTCGCCTGTCTTAACCGTATCGCCAACTTTGATTGTTTGTGGGATAGCAATTGCGCCTAATTTGAATACGTTAACAGTTATAGTAACTGGTTTTTCTTGACGGTTATTACCTGGATCAACTGCCGTAACTAATAGTTCATTTTTACCTGGACCTAGTTTAGACATATTAACTGGTACAGAATACGGTGTAGGATTCTTCACATCCACTGTAATAGTATCGTAAGGATTCTTTTCTGACGTTCCATCTGGATACCCGATTTCAATATTTCCTTTTGTATCATCTGAATCAGTAACATCTCCTGTAATCTCAACACCTTTTTGATCAGCGTAACCGTTAATTATTGTATTTTTAACTGTCGCAACGGGAGGAGTACTAGGTGTTGTCTCTTTATAAGTAAGGTAAGACCCATTAACAAGTGTTGCACCTGGAGCTAAATCAACTTGATTAGCTTTCATAATGTACGCACTATCATCACCAATTGTTTTACTTGGATTACTAATATTTTCAATTCCAATATTAGTGTTTGCTGCTGAACCTTCCATACCTGTCCCGGCTACCCCCCCTTTAAAGTAGTTATTAAAATTAGCGGGGTTTAGAATCTTATCTTGAGAACCGCCCGTATAATTTGTCCAACCACCCAAAGTAGCATTAGACTCTGGATCTTTCAATCTCACATCCAAAACATGCTTCTGACTAGTACTATCCCCAATCATTTTAAAGCCATCATTAGGTCCAATACTCTGTAAAGGAACTTTATCAGAATCTACAAAAGTATCATTTGTTTCCAAGGCACCTATTTTTTGTGAATCTGAATTATTATTTGTAATACTAAAGTAACGGTAAATACCACCAGTCCTACCATATACTGATTCAAAAGTATAACTAACTTTGTACTTACTATCATACATAGTTGCTTTAAATCCCGTGTTCATACTATTTTTATAAAGATGATAATCAGTAATTGACCCATCTAAAAGTCCACCCTCGATACCAGAAATACCGTTGTCTAGGTAAGCTTCATTCACATTATAACCACGAGCTATTTTGTCGCCCATAATCAGCCCGTGTATAATCGATGGACGCGGATTTTTTCCGGTAGTATACGTATATGACCAAGATGGTAAATTAGGTGAACTATTATTGCTTGCTCTATCTGCGTCATTATTATTCGTCAGTTCACTAGGCTGAAAAGGTTCAATACTATTTCCAAAGTACATAACTGGTTCATTAGGCTTATCAGATCTCCCCGATTGTGAAACAAACGTCTTTGCTACATCAGCTGCGTAATCTTTTGTTTCCCATTTAACAGTAGGTAGAATTTCATCTTTTGGTCCAACATATCCAGCTGCTCGAGTGGTAGCTCGAGTACTTCGTTTAGTTTTTTCTGATGATTTAGCTTTTATTTTTAATTCACTTTTTTTAGTTGTTGATTTAGTTTCTACAGATTCACTTGATAGCGCCTTTTTTTCTGATTCACTTGATTCTTTAATCGTTAACTTACTTGATGTTTCATCTGATGATTCGCTTGACATACTGCTCTCATCGGTTTTAGCAAACACACTAGGTTCTCTATGGCTAGCTCCCCCAGCTAACAATCCTGCAAAAACAGCACTTGTCATAATTGTTGCCGAAACCCATTCTTTTTTTCTGTTTTTATACTCTCTCATTTTTTAGCCCTCCCCAATCCTTGCTTTTAACTTATTAATTATTTTATCAATTTAGTCTATTTGATTTCACTAACATATTGCCAATTCACTACTATCCCCTATTTATCTAGCTATTTCTATTAACTTTTATCAAATATACCTTTTAGCAAAGTTAAAAATTCAACATGTACATGCTTTGTCTTTGATTAACATGTACATATTATATCTTCAATGGTGTACGATGTTAAATCAAATTTTTTATTTTTTTAAAAATATTTGAAAATTAAACAAATAATAATTATTCATAAGTTTTATCTCATCATAAAACGAAAATTATTAAGCCACTAAAATACGAATAAAATTTAGTTATCATTAATTTTTATTAAAAAAATCCATATCAATACTTAGCAGTATTGATATGGATTTACTATTATTTGGGATTGTTATTTAGTTCATAATTAAACTGCTAAAAATATTCAAATCATTTAAGATTAAATTAGAAACTATAACATTAAGGTGTATTCTCTAGTGTCCATGTTATTTCCCCTGTATAGGCTCCAGCTTTAAGTGATGTATTACCTCCGTTAAGTTGAGCGACAATTCCTTTATCCTTATCCCAACGGACTTCTTGAGTTGCCTCAGACTGTCCTGAACCAACTTCTGCACTACTTGATTCTATATCTTGTACACCATTAGCTGAATTTACATACTCCAAAACACCAGTTAACTTATCATTAGCACTATCTGTCAAACCTTTTGTAAGTCGAGCAGTTAATGTCCAAGCTTGTTTACCTGCATTAGAAATATTCACACTGCTATTGGTACTAGAATCACTACGTTGGAGATCAAAATTTTCTCCACTGTAAGGTAATATCACGCCACTGGAAGAACCATAGTCAGTTGCAGTAGGTGCTGATGTAATTTTTAATCCACCTGAGACAGTAATCACAATTTCTTTTGTTTGACCATCAGAATTTTGGATAACTGCTTTATAAAAACCATCACCTGAAGTTGGTTTAAGTTCTGTTGACTTAACACTAACTTTAGATTCGGCACCCGTCGCTATCAGCCAGCCTCTAGCTTTACTATTATTCAAGATTAATGTATCTAAATCACCAGTTGATAAGTTTTGAATATCCGCTGTTTTTAATTCAAATCCCTTGGCATAAAGAGCAGAAGTTTTGTCAAATGCAGTATCACTATCAGTTACGGTAACGGGTACAGCTACTTTTGCGATTTCATTTGGTTTAACTGCAGTATCTGTTAAAAGCATATCTTGAATGTAAAATCCTGCTGTTTTATTATCAAGTGGCTTACCTGATGGATTTGTTGTATCCATTTTTAAGGTATGTGCATTAACTGTTGGTTGATTAATAATTGTTAAATTCTTAATTAAGTCCGTTTCGCCTGTCTTAACCGTATCGCCAACTTTGATTGTTTGTGGGATAGCAGTTGCACCTAATTTATAAAGATTGACTGTTACCGTAACAGGTTTTAACTGTTCTACTTCACTATCGTCAACAGCTGTCACTATTATCTTATTTGAACCTAATTTTAATTTAGAAGTGTCAATGTTTGCACTATAATCAGCACTAGTATCTACCTTACCTGTGTCGTACACATTCTCTGTTGTTCCTGACGTTGACCCATCTGGATAGGTAATTTGAATATAACCTTTACTGCCATCCTTATCTAAAACCGTTCCTAAAACTTTAGGCCTATTAGTTTGACTTGCATAAGCATTAATCGTTTGTTCTTTTACACTTGCAACAGGTGCAACAGCTTCCTTATAAGTTTGATAAGAACCCGTTACGAGTGTTCCTCCTGGTTCCAAAGTTTTCGGATTAGCTTTTATTATGAACCCACTATCGCCTTTAAATGGGTTATCTGGATTCTTAATATTTGAAACGGCAATAATTTTATTATGTGGTGATTTTTCCATTCCAGTTCCAAGTGCACCACCATTGAAATAATTATTTAAATAACCAGTATTCATAACATTTGGTTCATCTCCGCCTGTGTAATTCGTCCATCCACCTAATTTGGTATTATTTCTTGGATCATTTAATTTGAAATTTAAACTATGTGCTGACCCAACCATTTTGAATCCTTCATCCGGGCCTAAGCTTTCAATGGTAACAGCATCCTCATCAACGAATGTATCGACGCCCTCAATAGCTCCAACTGCACGAGCCGTTGTGTCATTGTTAGTAATACTAAAATAGCTATAAACACCGCCACTAGCATCATAAACTTCCTCAAATGTATAACTTAATTTATACTTTGTATCATACATAATTGCCTTAAATCCAGTACCTGTTTTATTTTTAAAAAGTTGATATCCAGTGATATCCTTACCTTTAACTGCAGATTCAATTGTATAAGGAATTGATGAAAAGGATGATACCAACCCGTATCCACGATTACCTGGGACACTATTATTAATAATAATTCCATAAGATTTCCTTGGAACAGGATTTATTCCAGTATCAAACATGTAGGCCCAACCAGACTTATTAAGACCACTGACGGGATCATTATTTAATAACTCATTCATTTGAAAAGGAAAATAATTATTTCCAAAATATAATACAGGTTCGCCAGGTTTATTCTGTGAACCCGACTGTGAAACAAATGCCGTTGCTGACTCCGCTGAATAATCTTTTGTTGTATCCCAGTAATCATCAGGAAATACATCATTTGCTGGTCCAACATACCCAGCTGCTCTAGTACTTAGTTTAGCTTTTGCTGACGGTTTAGCTTTTGTTTTTGATTCACTTTTTTTTATTGTGATTGATTTAGTTTTTAGAGAATCACTTGATATCGCCTTTTTTCCTGATTCACTTGTGGCGTTATCTGATGACTCACTTGACATACTGCTCTCATCAGTTTGAGCAAATACACTAGGTTCCCTGTGACTGGCCCCCCCAGCAAATAATCCTGCAAAAACAGCACTTGTTATAAGTGTTGCTGAAATCCATTCTTTTGTTCTACTGTTATGTTTCCTCATCTTTTATCCCTCTCTAATGCTTAATTATCTTATTTATTTGGTCTTACTATCATATCGTTAAGTCATTGTCATCCCCTATTTTTCTAACAATTCCCATTAACTTTTAGTAAAGTGAAGATACAATATGTACATACTACATCTACAATTATTATGTACATATTGTATCTTCAATGGTGCACAATGTTAAATCACATTTTTTACCTTTTTAAAAATATTTGAAAATAAAAAAGTTATTAATTAAAAGATAATATCCCTTAATTAATAACTTTTTCATTTAAATTATTTAATTTTTTGTTGATACTTTCTTTTTAATCTTCGATTAATCCATAATATAACAAAAACATTAACGATTATCAGTACGAACAAGAGTAATATCCAATAGATCCAGTAATTTGTTTGATCGATTGTAACATCCTTCTCATTCAATATTCTTGCTTTTGATCCACTTACCGTAAATTTCTGTTTAAAATGCCATGCCTGATTTTTAGAAGTCATCTCTGCACTAAGTTCGTAGGTACCACTTTTGAGTAATTCACCAGCAGCTAATGGAATTGGAAAGGTAACCGCACTGGTTGGGGCAATTTGCATGTCCTTATTACTTGCTCGATATAATACTTTTGAACTACCTAACCGTCTGACTTGTGTATTTATTTGAACTTTATTTAAAAACATAGCGCTCTGATTTTCAAATCTCGCAGCAATCACATTACGTGCATTAATTTGTGTGATATCAACCGTTTTTAATTTTACTTGTGCGCTAGTTACAGGTTGTTCTCCATGGAATATTACCGCAGTCGTATATAAATAACGATTATCAATAACCGCTCGTTCTGACTTTGTTTGAGACTGAGCATCATTGTCTTCAATCACCGATATACCTCCCGCAACGACACCTGCAAAAGTCGTATTGGGTAACGCAACATCCAAAGTAACTATTTTTTCACTTTTTGCAGGAACAGTTATACGATTCTGACGAGCTCTAACTGCTTTTACCACTGAGAACGGCTGTTGTGCCAATACTTTACTTTGTGATTCCGCGTACTCCACAACCCCATTATAGTTTGTTGTTGCATCCTTAATGAGGACTTCAAACGTTAGTGATTTATCAATAAGATTAGCTACCTTAATTTTCAGCTGTGTTTTAGTTCCTGGTGCTGCTTTTAAATCAAAATAAGTTTTTTTCTTATCTAATTGATAGTCAGATATCATAGGTTGAACAGAAAAGTCAACTTGGCTGGCATTAACCTGCTTAATGTCCACTCCGAATAAAAATAAAATACTGAATAAAAATAAATAGCCGAATCTTTTAATAAATTTTGTGGTTATCATTTCATTATTATTCATTTGATGGCACATCATTTAATGACCATGTAATTTCACTACGATAGACATCTGTCATCTTAGTTGCCTCACGGGGAATATTCAAAGCGATACTATTTCCTTTAGTTGCCTCATTCCCAAAACGGTAAACCCAAGTGCCGTATCCTTCATCACCTTTTGCGGCAACGACTACTTTATTAGCTCCTACAGACAAATCAAAATTTTTCTTATAAAATCCAGGTTTTTTATCCGCAGAAATGGAAACAAGTTCACCATTACTAAAACTAAGATAGGCACCCGTTAACGATTTATGCGTCTCTTCAGATTCAAATTGGCGACTCTGTTTAGCTTCAAGCACCCAACCATTTTCAGTTCCGCTAAAATTTGAAACTTGAACGTAATTGGGTGTGCTTGCCCCTGTTGCCATATCTTGCGCTTTGGCATAACTTTTTTTATCATTCGAATCAATTTTAGTTGTATTGAAACTAAGGGAAGAAGCAAAATCGACTGTTGTTGCTCCAGATTGAAAATCCATAGACAAATCGGATTGCGCACTACCACGATTAGTTTTCGCCGCTTGAATCGTTGCCTCAGATGCAGTCATATAGAGACCTAATAGTGTTACAAAGGCGCTTAATACTATTTTATTCATAAAGATTTCCCTCTCCCTGTCTAAAAAAATTACTCTTCTGTTATTTCTATAATTTGAATACATATATTAATGACATGTTATTTTATATCACCACTTTTGTCAATTTTTTTAAAAATATGATAATTATTGATTCTAGATTTATATGCAAACCGTTGGCAATTCCCCTATAATGGATAGTACATACTCTTTAATGAGGAGGAATCGCGATAAATGGACTTTATATTTAACAAAGATGATATTCGTAAGTTAGAATTATTTTCTTATCTTGAGAATACTTATGACCAATCTGCTTCGCAAACAGACATCCAAAAACATTTTAAATGGTCAAAATATTATACAGCAACAACTATCAAGTCTTTAGAAGAAGATCTTGTCACTGAAGGATTAGACGATTACTATTTATTAAAAGTTAGCAATAACAAAGTAAGTCTACAAAAAAATGGCTTAGATTCCATCGATCACCTATTACTTCTATACGCTAAGCAGTCACCTCAATTTTTGATGCTGAATGCGCTATTTACTAACCCTAATTTTAGTATAGAATCCTTCACCGAATCGTTATTTTTAAGTGAAGCAACTGGTTATCGGACCAAGAAATTTTTAGATGATATGTTACAAAAATTAGGCTTTAAAATCACTAAAAACTTCCAATTAGTAGGTCCTGAAGAAAATATTCGCTTATTTTTTTATAACCTTTATTTAGCTGTCTATAAGAACTACAACTTCCCATTTAATGAAGAAGTTGATCGTAATTCTAGTTTATTTTCTAACCAATTAATTTCTAGCTTAAATCTTGATCTCACACAAATACAATTATTGAAACTAAAGTATTTTTCAGCTGTTCTCATACAAAGTTTAGCTTCTAATCGAAATGATACTAATCGTTTTGCTGATGTTAATTTTGCTAATTCAGACTCAATCATGTCCAATATTCAAGACTGTCTTCAAGAAAATCCAGGTATTAATGGACTTACGGATGAACAGTTATCAATTGAAACAGTATTTGTTCTAAATTTCCTTTATATGGAAGACATTGTTGACGTTACATTTAATAACTCATCTTTCTTTTCACAAATTGAATCACTCAATAATTTTGTTATTAAAGACTTACAAAAGTTCTTTGATATCACATTAAGTGAACAAAGTTATATGACATTATTTGACGAATTATCTCGTATTCATTTTTCTAGTTACCATAGTGCCCAAATTGATTTTAGTTGGCAAGTTGCCGTAGATAATACTATTTTAAAAGAAAATTATAGTTGGTTTTATATCTTCGTTGACCAATTGATAACTAACTTAACAACGAATGTACCGGATATTTTCAAAGAAAAAAACATTAACATGGCCCGTTTAAAATCAGAATATCTTTTCTTATTCATTCGTTATATTGATTTACCAACCGTTTCAAAACCGGTGCATATAACAATTGATTTTTCAAAAGGGAGTAACTACAATGATTTAATTCACAAAAATCTTGATTCAATGCCCTTCTTTAATTTGGAAGTTAACTACAAATTAACAGATCAAACCGATATTTACCTTTCTGACTTCTTGATGGCAGATGTCCCCAGTCGCTACCTAATCTGGAATAGTCCACCATTAGCTTCTGATTGGGAGATATTTGCTAATATGGTTGTGGCTATTCGAACAGATAGTCAGGAGGATATCACTAATGCATAAAAAGTTTAGAACATCCCGCCTAACTAGAATTTCCTTAGCCTCAATCGTAGCTAACTTGTTCATTTTATCCATGTATGTACCCAAACAAATTAAAGCAACACCGCGAAGCGATAGTGAAGATTCTCGTGTAGCTCCTGTGAATCCAATGGATCCCAGAAAAAATGCAGAACCTGTGTCCCCTAAGGTTTCGGCACCTAAAAAACAAAAACCTCGTAAGGTTAAGAAAAAAGTAACAGATAAATCACCAATCGCTTTTGTTTCAACGCAACATTCTGTAACACCTATTAAACCACCTGTAGCCCTTTCAGTATCTTATTCTGGCTACTTGGTTCGTCATTTATCAGGGAACCTACTCTATGGTTCAAAAACAAGGTCATCAGATGCGATTATTTTAAAAGAAACTAAAGAATAAATTTAGTTTATTTTATTTGACCTTTTTTGACCAAGGGTTTAAACTAGCATTACATTAGTTCAAATGCTAATATAAAAAAAGTAAATAATAATAAATTCGGAGGTTTCTAACTATGAATATGGTTCCTACAGTTATCGAACAATCTGCCGGTGGCGAACGTGCCTATGATATCTACTCTCGTCTTTTAAAAGACAGAATCATTATGTTATCTGGTGAAGTTAATGATGATATGGCAAATGCTATTATCGCTCAATTACTTTTCTTAGACGCTCAAGACTCAGAAAAAGATATTTCAATTTACATTAACTCACCCGGTGGTTCTGTTTCAGCCGGTTTAGCTATCTACGATACAATGAACTTCATCAATGCTGATGTTCAAACAATCGTTATGGGTATGGCTGCTTCAATGGCCAGTGTATTGGCAACTGCTGGTACAAAGGGTAAACGTTTTGCATTACCTAACTCAGAAATTATGATTCACCAACCACTTGGTGGCGCTCAAGGTCAAGCAACAGAAATTGAAATTGCTGCTGCACATATCTTGAAAACAAGAACATTGATTAACCAAATTTTAGCTGATGCAACTGGTCAAGATATTAAAGTTATCGATAAAGATACAGATCGTGATAACTTTATGACTGCTGATCAAGCAAAAGAATACGGTTTGATTGATAAAATTATGACTAACAAAAAAGGGCTTAAATAAGCTTTAACGTTTAAGGACACTAACAAGTTAACTTTTGTTAGTGTCCTTTTTTTGAGCGGATAATTATTCAGATGAACCCGTCTTATGCTATACTGACGCTAATAAATGAAGACTGGACTGATAAAAATGGATATTTCAATTATTGATGCTTCAAAAGTAAATCGGGACTTTGGACTTGTGATTGGTAACTCTGACGCGCCAAAAACAATTATTGAGTTTATTAACCTACGTTGCCCCTACTCAAAAGAATGGTTCGAAAAATCTAAAGAGACTTTAGATTCTTATGTTGCAAACGGACGTGTAAAACGTGTCATCAAACTTTTTGATAAAGAAAAAGAATCCTTACAACGTGGTAATGTTGCTCATCATTATCTTCCTTTAGATAATCCGCAAAAATCTTACGATTTAATAACTGAATTATTTAAAACGCAAGATACGTGGAAAGACTTAACACTGGATGAGGTTGCTGCCTATATGGAAAAGACCTTTAGTTTAACTGACGTTTCTGATAAAACTTACATTAACTCAATTATCGCTGAAGCTAACGACGCAAATATTCAATTTGTACCAACCGTTATCGTTGACGACCATATTTTTGATGAATCAATTGATCTAGCTACCTTAAAATCATATTTAGATAAATAAAAAATACGCATATAATTAATAGCTAAGATAAAAGCTATCAGTTATATGCGTATTTTATTTGGTTAACCTTTTAATCCTTTAGATTGTCTGACCATATCTTCAACAACAACATCAAAGATTTCTCCAAGTCCAGCACAATATTCTAATATTTCCCACGGCGCATTCGTATGGAAATGCAGTTTCATTAAATCAGAATCTCCCGCAACAAGTAAACTATCACCTTTGAATTGACGTAAAATCTTATCGTTCAATTGGTCCTCGTCTAATGTACTACCTTCTATTAGTAGTTGCGTATCATATTTAAATGTTATCATGCTATCTCACCTCTTTAAAATTTCGTTTATTTTTCACCAATTCGAACTTTTTCAGCAAATTCGTTAATTTTTCGTAGCCGATGATTAATCCCAGATTTTGAAATTGGACCACCTGGTACTAAATCACCTAATTCTTTCAAACTAACTTCTTGATGAACCAGACGTGTTTCAGCAACTTCTTTTAATTTAGAAGGTAATTGCCCTAAACCAACAGAATGTGCAATAAACTCAATATTAGCAATTTGTTTATTCGCAGCATCCGCCACTTTATTCATATTAGCTGTTTCGCAATTAACCATGCGATTAACTGAATTACGCATATCGCGGACAATCCTAATATCTTCAAACTTCAACATAGCCGTTGTTGCGCCAATTAATGACAAGAAATCAGCAATTTTTTCTGCTTCTTTTAAATAAACGATATAACCACTTCGACGTTCAGTCATTCTAGCGTTGAATCCAAATTTATTAATCATTTCGCAAATTGTTTGATTATGTTCTTCATAGACTGAGTAAATTTCCAAATGATAACGGCTTGTTTCAGGATTATTAACAGAACCACCTGCCAAAAATGCCCCACGTAAATATGAACGCATCATCATATCATCATGGGCCAACAGATCCATTGGTACACCCATTTTAAGTTGCATATCTTCAATGATATCCAGGTCTTTTAAAACAAAATCACTACCTGTTTTTAAACGTACAATATAAATATTATTTTTCTTTAATTTCATTTTACGACGAACTAATAGTTCACTTGTAATGTCATAAAATTCATTTAAAAGTTCATAAATCCGTCTCGCAATTGCGGGATTCTCAGTCTGAACATTTAAAACAAATTGATGATTAATAATACTCAAAGACCCATTCATTCTAATTAACGCCATTAACTCTGCTTTAGCATTATTTTTTCTGACTTTGAGGGTCGTTAATTCTTTTTTCACTTCACTTGCATATGACATTCTTTCACCTTATCTCTGTACTAAATAGTCTTTCTATGTCTTAATTCGCGATTTGGTCGACCAACTAAACGGATTAATTCTTCAACGACTTTATTGCCATCATGGAAGACACCTTGATCTTTTAATTTTAAGAAGTTAGATGAAATCACTCGACAATGTTGTTCCCTTAATCCATTAAAGTCATGTTCAACTTGAATTAAATTCTCATCATATTTTTCTTTATCCATATAACCTTCAGGAACCGGTGCCGTATTCACAAGCACTGTATTCACAAAACATTTACCTAGGTGCCCATTCAAAATACGCACATGATCAGCATCAGTAAAATGTTCTGTTTCACCCTTTTGCGTCATAATATTACAGATATAAACAACTTCTGCTTTTGTTTCAGACAGTGCCTTACCCACATTACCAATAACTAAATTAGGCAAAATACTTGTGAACAAACTCCCAGGTCCAAGGACAATTTGGTCTGCTTCAAGAATAGCTTGAACAACTTCTGGTACAGCTTCTGGCACACTAGTTTCACTTTTTTCACTTGAGGTTACCCAAACACGCTTAATTGATTTTCTAGCGGCAGTTATTTCTGCTTCCCCCGCTAAAAAAGTGCCATCAGAAAATTCTGCATTTAATACTAACGGTTCATCCGCAACGGGATAGACATGTCCATCAACTCTCATCATTTCTGATAATTCTTGGACAGAAGCAAAAACACCATTTTTCATTTCAGTTAGTGCTGCAATAATTAAATTACCAATCGCATGTCCTGCAAAAAATCGATCGGACGTATCAAACCGATACTGGAATATATCTAAATATATTTCTGGTAACTCAGATAATGCGGCAATAACATTACGAATATCACCAGGCGGCACAACATTCACGTAATCTCTGATAATACCTGACGAACCACCATCATCAGCAACCGTTACAATCGCCGTGATATCAGCATTTTTATCTCTTAAACTTTTTAAAATAACGGGTAGCCCTGTTCCGCCACCAATAACGACTATCTTAGGTCTATGTCCACTTCTCGTCATGATCGATTGACCGATTCTTTACTTTTATTAATATCACGGTGTGTAACGTTCACCGGATAGTTAATTTTCAATTCTTCACTCAATCTTTTAGCTAAAGCAACTGAGCGATGTTGTCCACCAGTACAGCCAATCGCAATCGTTAAATTGGTTTTACCTTCAGCTTCGTAGCCAGGTAAAATTGACTCAATTAACGATTCAAATTTGGTATAAAAACCTTCTGTAGCTGGTTGTTTCATCACATAATCATAAACTGCCTTATCTAAGCCAGTTTGTGGTTTTAATTCTGGAATATAGTGTGGGTTAGGTAAGAAACGGACATCCATCACGATATCTGCATCGATAGGTAGGCCATATTTAAATCCGAATGATAAGACTTCAACATGAAAATTAGCTGTTTCTCTGGTTTCAAAATTATGAAAAATCTCTTCACGTAACTGACGTGGTGACAAATTAGTCGTATTAATCACTAATTGTGCTTGTGTTTTAATATCATTTAATAAGTCACGTTCTTTTTCAATGCCATCCATCAGACGGCCTTCCATTGCTAACGGATGCGCACGTCTTGTTTCTTTGTAACGAGAAACTAATTCTGCATCTGATGCGTCAAGAAAGACAATTTTAGTGGTTACAAATTCAGTGTTATCAAATCCTGATAACATTTCGATAATTTCATCATAAAAAGCTCTTGATCTTAAATCCATAACAAGGGCAATTTTTGAAATTTTACCTGACTCTTTTACCAACTCCCAGAACTTAGGTAATAAAGTTGGTGGTAAGTTATCAATACAAAAATAACCTAAATCTTCAAAACTTTGCATTGCGACCGTCTTACCGGCCCCACTCATCCCTGTAATTACAACTAGCTCTAACGTATCTGTCATATTCATTCCTCCAAATCTACTATAATTATTATAACATACCTGGTGTTTCTTTTGTATCTGCGCACAAAAAAAGAGTTGTTTCCAACCCTATATCGTTTCACCAAATATTTTCATTTTAATTGCTTGGCCCGTTGGTGTACTAGCTAATCCACCAATCCCAGTTTCTCTAAGCGAGCTCGGCATACGTTCGCCAATGTCTTTCATAGCCATAATAACTTCATCAGCTGGTACTTTGTTAGATAATCCAGCAAGTGCCATATCTGCTGCCGTTAAAGCATTCACGGCTCCTATTGCATTTCGCTTGATACATGGAATTTCAACTAATCCAGCAACTGGATCACAAACCAGTCCCAATAAATTACTAAGTCCCATCGCAAAAGCCTCTGCACATTGTTCCGGCGTTCCACCAGTAACCTCAACGGCGGCAGCTGCTGCCATTGCTGATGCACTGCCGACTTCTGCCTGACAGCCACCAGTCGCTCCGGCAATCATGGCATTATTTGCCACGATCATTCCAAAGGCACTTGACGTAAATAAAGCTTGTAACATCTTTTCATGTGATAAATTTAATCGTTTTTGTATCATGAAAATAACCCCAGGCAACGTTCCAGATGAACCTGCAGTCGGTGTCGCACAAATAAGTCCCATCGAAGCATTGACTTCATTAGTCGCAATTGCATATTGCATCGCCTCTAAGTTAGCATCCCCAGATAAAGAGTGCCCTTTCTCACGATATTTCCGTAGTAAGACCGCATCTCCACCCGTTAATCCCGTTGCTGAAGAAACGCCTTCACCATTTGATCCCTTTTCAATCGCTTGCTTCATCACTTCAAGATTAGCAGACATTTTTTCAATGATAACGTCTCTAGTTTCACTTGATTGCGCCATTTCTTGTTCAATCATTAATTCTGAAACTAATTTGTGTTCTTTATTAGCAGTTGAAACTAACTCAGCAATACTTTTATACAAGATGGAACCTCCTATTTTAAATAAATGAGATTGTGCGTTAATAATCGCAGTTGCTTAATATCAGTCTCAGTAATATTCTTGGATAAATCATATTCATACATAATATCCTCTGGCATTAACTCAGATTCACTTTGCATAACAATAGTTGTCGATTTTTCGATTTGTTTTTGAATTTTATTTTTATTTACTGGATTAGCTTCCAACACTAGTATCGGTAAACTACCCTTTGGAAAAAATTGTTGTTTTTTTATAGTGAAAGCCCTAATTTCAATTGTGCCACCACCAATTGAGCAACCCATTAATTCGATTTTTTTTGTCTCATTTTCAATCGTTAATTTAACACTATTCGGATGGTTAATTGGACTTGGGTGTGCATCTTCAATAAACTGAATCTCAATCCCCATTTTTTCCGCAATCTGAATTGACTGTGGGCAACGGACATCATCAGGTTCAAAGCCTAATACCCCAGCAACGGTCGCAAAATCAGTCCCGTGCCCGCGATGTGTTTTTGCGAATGATTCATAATAGCGAACTTTTAATTTAGTGATTCTCCCATTAAATAATTGAAATCCAACCTTACCGATTTTAGCGGCACCAGCTGTATGTGAACTAGATGGTCCGATCATAACAGGTCCAATAATATCAAAAACACTCTTATAGTTATTGCCCATGGTCAGCCGTTCCTCCAATTTATTTTATGTCTTCTTTAAAGTTAACACTTTTTAAAAAAAAAGGAATAAAAAAAAGCCAGATTTTCATCTGACTTCTTAATTTATTTATTCATTCTCGCACGATCACGTTCTAAGATTGGTTTTAAATAGTGTCCCGTATAACTTTCAGGCACTTCAGCAATTTCTTCTGGTGTTCCAGTCGCAAGAATCGTTCCGCCACCTTCGCCGCCTTCTGGACCTAAATCAATTAAATAGTCAGATGTTTTAATCACATCTAAGTTATGTTCAATAACCAAGACTGTGTTACCCGCATCAACCAAACGATTTAAAACGCTAAGTAGGCGTTTAATGTCATCTGTATGCAAACCAGTTGTTGGTTCATCAAGAATATAAAAACTCTTACCATTTGATTGACGATGTAATTCAGAAGCTAACTTCATCCGTTGCGCTTCACCACCTGATAATGTTGTTGCCGATTGGCCTAACGAAACATAGCCCAAACCAACATCAACAATTGTCTGCAGTTTACGTCTGATTTTAGGAATTGGTTCGAAGAATTTCAAAGCTTCGCCAACTTTTAAATCTAAAATATCAGAGATTGTCTTACCTTTGTAAGTCACTTCAAGTGTTTCAGAGTTATAGCGTGCCCCGTGACAAATTTCACATGGCACATAGACATCTGGTAGGAAATTCATTTCTATTTTAATAATCCCGTCACCTTTGCAGGCTTCACAACGTCCACCTTTGACATTAAAACTAAAACGACCTTTTTTATAACCACGTAATTTTGCTTCGTTAGTTTCCGCAAATAAATCACGAATATTATCGAAGACGCCTGTATAAGTTGCGGGATTACTTCTCGGTGTTCGACCAATTGGACTTTGATCAATATTAATAACACTTTCAATATTTTGAACACCAGAAACTGATTTATATTTACCTGGTTTTTCAGAATTTCGATTTAACTTTTGTGATAATACCTTTTTCAAAATACCATTCACTAAAGTTGATTTACCGGAACCTGAGACACCTGTAACTGAAATGAATTTACCTAAAGGAAAATCGACCGTTACATTTTTTAAGTTATTCTCTTTTGCGCCGGTAATTCGAATCTTCTTACCATTGCCAGCACGTCGTTCATCAGGTAATGATATAAATTTCTTTCCTGATAAATATTGTCCAGTTAATGATTTGCGACTCTTTTTAACTTGTGTGGGCGTTCCAGCAGCAACAATTTCACCACCTAATTCACCAGCACCAGGACCAACATCAATTAAATAATCAGCAGCCATCATGGTATCCTCATCATGTTCAACCACAATTAAAGTATTACCCAAATCACGCATTTTCTTAAGTGATTCAATTAAGCGATCATTATCACGTTGATGCAACCCGATTGAAGGTTCATCTAAAATATATAAAACACCCGATAAATTAGAGCCAATTTGCGTGGCTAGTCGAATCCGTTGTGCTTCTCCACCTGAAAGTGTTCCTGCAGAACGTGATAATGTCAGATAATTTAAGCCAACATTTTGTAAGAATGTTAAGCGGTCACGAATTTCTTTCAAAATAGGTGCTGCAATAATTGATTCTTTTTCTGACAAGTTAACGTTATCAAAGAAAGGTAAGCCGTCACCAATTGAAAGTGCGGAAATTTTACCAATATGTTGGCCATTAATTTGGACGGCTAATGCTTTACGATTCAAGCGGTAACCGTGACATGTTTGACACGTTAAGCTGGTCATATATTTACGCATTTGTTCACGCGTAAAGTCACTATTAGTCTCCGTATGACGACGACTAATATTTGTAATAACCCCTTCAAATAATGCATCTACATCACGAACGCCACCAAAGTCATTAGCGTAATGGAAATGAAATTCACGTGTTCCAGCGCCATTCAAAACAATATCACGTTGTTCATCTGTTAACTTTTCAAATGGCACATCCATTGGAATTCCAAAAGCTTCTGCAGCTTGGGCTAACATCGATGGGTAATATTGCGAACTAATAGGATTCCATGGCTCAATTGCCCCTTCTGCTAGCGTTTTAGTTGGATCTGGAACGACTAAATCTTCATCGACTTCTAACTTCATTCCTAAACCATCACAAGTTTCACAAGCACCAAATGGTGCATTAAATGAGAACAAACGTGGTTCTAATTCTCCAACTGTAAATCCACAAATAGGACATGCATAATGTTCGGAAAATTGAATTGTTGCACCATCTGTATCACCATCAAGAATATCTGCAGTGGCGTAGCCAGAAGATAAACGTAATGCTGCTTCAAATGAATCAAATAAACGTGAGCGAATGCCCTCTTTGACAACAATCCGATCAATCACAATATCAATAGAGTGTTTGACCTTTTTTTCAAGATCAAATTCTTCATCAATATCATGAAGCTCGCCATCAACTCGAACACGGACGAATCCTTCTCGTTTGATCGTTTCAAATATCTTTTTATGTTGTCCTTTTTTATTGCGAATAATAGGTGATAAAATTTGAAGTTTTGTACGCTCTTTTAACTCTAAAACACGGTCAACCATTTGTTCAACGGATTGACTCGTGATTTCATGACCATCATTTGGACAAATTGGATGTCCAACTCTAGCCCATAATAATCTTAAATAATCATTAATTTCAGTGACTGTCCCAACTGTTGATCGTGGGTTTTTTGAAGTTGTTTTTTGGTCAATCGAAATAGCAGGTGATAACCCATCAATTGAGTCAACATCTGGCTTATCCATCTGCCCTAAAAATTGACGTGCATATGCTGATAAACTTTCAACATAGCGACGTTGTCCTTCAGCATAAAGTGTATCAAAAGCTAATGAGCTTTTCCCTGATCCTGAAAGTCCCGTAATCACAACTAATTTATCTCTTGGGATAGTGACATCCACATTTTTTAAATTATGCGCACGCGCACCATGGATCACAATTTTATCATTTTTCAAGAAATATCCCCCTATTTATAACATTTGTGTTTTTAATTCTAATACCGTATCACGCAATGATGCAGCTGTTTCGAAATCTAATTTTTTAGCTGCTTCTTTCATTTGTCCTTCTAAGCGATCAACCATATCTTGTTGTTCCTTTTTATCCATATCCAAAAATTCAGTTTCGGTAAAGGTTTTAACAGTTCCTGAATTATCTTCAATTTTTGTTGGCGTAATTAACTCACGAATGGCTTTTTTAATCGTAGTTGGCGTAATATGATGTTCCTCATTATATGCCATTTGGACATCACGGCGGCGTTGCGTTTCTTCCATTGCGCCCTTCATTGAATCCGTCACTTTATCAGCATACATAATCACTCGTCCGTTTTCGTTACGAGCTGCACGACCAATTGTTTGAACTAGAGAACGTTCACTACGTAAGAAACCTTCTTTATCGGCATCTAAAATTGTCACTAATGACACTTCAGGAACATCAATACCTTCACGTAATAAGTTAATTCCAATTAAAACATCATATGTGCCTAAGCGTAAATCGCGAATAATTTTCGTTCGTTCCATCGTTTTAATATCACTATGCAAGTACGCAACTTTCATCCCCAACTCTTTCAAATAATCAGTTAAATCTTCTGACATTTTCTTGGTTAATGTTGTGACAAAGACACGTTCATTGCGTTCAATACGTAAATTAATTTCGCCAACTAAATCATCAATTTGGCCCATAATTGGACGAACTTCAATGATTGGATCTAGTAATCCAGTTGGTCGAATAATTTGTTGAACAACATCTGACGTCCGTTCCATTTCGTAAGGTCCTGGTGTTGCAGACATATAAATGACTTGATTAACGTGCTCTTCAAATTCCGCAATCGTTAATGGTCGGTTATCCAGTGCACTAGGTAAACGGAATCCGTAATCTACTAACATTTGTTTACGAGCGCGATCACCATTGTACATCCCTCGAATTTGAGGCATGGTTACATGAGATTCATCAACTACGATCAAGAAATCTTTGGGAAAGAAATCAATTAATGTATATGGAGGTTCGCCAGGTTTACGTCCATCCATATGGCGGGAATAGTTTTCAATTCCGGATGTATAGCCCATTTCACGTAACATTTCTAAATCATAAGTAGTTCGTTGATCGATACGTTGGGCTTCTAATAATTTATCTTCATCTTTTAATTCTTTTAATCGATCAGCCAATTCAACTTCAATACCTTCAATGGCATGATCCATCACATCATCATTCGTCATGAAATGCGTTGCGGGGAAAATAGCCATGTGTTCAAGTTCACCCATAACTTCACCTGTTAATGAATCAACTTCACGAATACGATCGATTTCATCGCCAAAAAATTCAATACGAACAGCTTTTTGATCACGAGATGCTGGGAAAATTTCCACAATATCTCCATGAACTCTAAACCGACCACGTTGAAAATCAATATCATTTCGTTCGAATTGTATATCGACTAATTTTCTAAGTAAATCATCACGTTCCATTGTCATTCCAGTACGCAATGAAATAACATGATCACGATATTCTGTTGGATCACCTAATCCAAAGATACTTGAGACAGATGCAACAACAATCACATCATTACGTTCTAATAATGAACTTGTTGCAGAATGTCGTAATTTATCAATTTCATCGTTAATACTGGAATCTTTTTCAATATACGTATCACTTGAAGGAACGTAAGCTTCTGGTTGGTAGTAATCATAATAACTCACAAAATATTCCACCGCATTATTCGGGAAGAATTCTTTTAATTCACCATATAATTGTCCAGCCAATGTTTTATTATGCGCAAGGACTAATGTGGGACGATTAACTTCTTTAATCACATTTGAAATGGTAAACGTCTTACCCGTTCCCGTTGCACCCAGTAATACTTGTTCTTTTTTACCATCATTTAATCCATCAACTAAAGTTTTAATCGCATTCGGTTGGTCTCCAGTTGGTTCGTACTTTGAAACTAAGTCAAAAACGCCATCATCATGTCTATCAATCAAGTTAACCCCTCCAATACAATCATTTTTAGAAATTAAAAAAAGCCTGGAATAACCTACCCAGGCTCATTTAAAAATGATTATTCTCTACTAATTATATTAGCATACCGAACATACTTTCGCACGTTATCTCACTTATTTTTTCAGAATAACTTAATCAACTAAATAATCACGACCCCAAATAAGACCCATTGTTTTTTCTCCAGTATGGACGCCAATAACAGGCCCAATATGACTAACCTCAACTGGAATATTAGGATAGTTGGTTTTAATAAATGAGACCCATTTTGTACTCTCTTCAGGATTGTTCGCATCAACGATACTTACTCGAATTGGATAATCAACTGAGTTAATCGCATCAGAAAAATCTGCCATTACCCGTTGAAAAGCACGCTTCTTTGTCCGTTCCTTAGTTAAAGGGATAATTTGACCTTCATGATTAAAGGTCAGAATTGGTTTAATTTGTAATAAGTTACCCACAAACGCAGCACCATTCGTCATACGGCCCGTTCTAAGTAAATGGCTCAAGTTATCCACAACAAAGAAAATACCCACCGTTTCACGCATTGCTTCTATTTTAGGTACAATCGTGTCTGCATGCTCACCTTGCGCCACTAATTGAGCAGCTTTTAATACAAGAAAGGCTTCTGCTGAACTTGCTGCTTTAGAATCAATCGGATATACCGTAATTCCTTCCACAGTTTTTGAATAAGCACGTAAATTATCCACAAAACTTGTGATACCTGTTGATAGATGAATTGAAATTACTTCATCAAATCCCTCTTCAATTAATTTATCGAAGACACTTTGCATTTGTCCCATTGTGACTTGTGACGTTGTGGGTAACTTATCCGTATCTTTCATTCTTTGATAAAATTCTGAAGCAGAGATTTCCACATCTTCTAAATAAGTCTGTTGCCCAAAAATAACCGTGATTGGTACAACAATAATATTTTTATCTTTGGCTACTTTTGGATCAATATATGACGCACTATCTGTTACAATTGCCGTTTTCATTAATTTCTCCCTATTCTTTAAGCAAAAAAGGACTACCTTGTATGCATTATTCTAGCATACAACGCAATCCTTAACCTATGTGTACTCTATTTCTTAATAATATCCAAGGTTATTTTTTTAATTTTATCTTTATCTGTGAAATCTTCCGTTAATAATTCTGGAAGAATTTCTTGTAGAATATACTGAACACTCGCTAAATCTGAAAATTCAAGAATCGTTTTTAAGCTTTCTTGATAAATTTCAGTATAAACTGATTCAGGATTACCCTTTTGAATTTCGCCAAATGATTCATATAATAAATCTAATTTATCAGCTACAGACAAGATTTTACCTTCTAAAGTATCATCCTTACCTTCTGATAATCTACGACGATAGGCATCTTGGAATTCTTCTGGAATTTCGTTCACAATAAAATTCTCAGATAATGATTCCTCAACATTTGCTAACATTTCTCTTAGCGTTGTTGTTGCATATTTAACGGGTGTTTTAATATCACCAATGAATCGTTCTGTATAATCATGATTCAACGCTTTTTCATACAACATGCGCCAATCAATCGTATTTCCTGCATTTTCTTCAACATCACCTAAAAATTGAGCAGCTTCTGTTACTTTGAATGAATGTTCCGCTACCGAATGATCTTCATATTTAAAATATCCTGGTGCTCGTTTTAACGTTTCTAAATTACTTAAACTTTGTAGGTATTGATGCATTCCCATAATTAACAGCTCCCTCTCATTTTTTATATAAATTTTTACAATCTTACCACATATGGAAAAGTTAATTCAAGTATCATCAACTTTTAACAAAAAAATAAACTGATTCACATTGCAAACGCTTGATACATCAATTGGAACACGTCGCGCAACTTTACCTTACTTTTTTATGTTATGCTTATTTTCATGCTTTATATTTAAGGAGGACATTTTTTTGAAGTTTTTAGCCAATAAAACCGTTGAATACTTAACCGGTTTTATCTTGATTTTAATCATGGTACAAGCCGCGTCACTTTTACATGATTCAGAAATTATTTTACCTGAAATCGCCGCGTTAACAGTTGGACTGTGGATTTACCACGAAGCCAATTGGTTAGATCGTTCGTTTAATCTTTTTTTGCTGCCTTCTGTCACCGCAATTATCGGTTTTGGCATCAATTTACTTGAGATTTCTTACACAATTAAAATCTGCCTAATGATCGCCATCATGGTCTTTCTATTAGTGGTAACCCGATCGGCACTGGCGCCTTCATTGGCTACAGGTCTCTTGCCAATCATCGTTAATGCGTCCAAATATTCATTCATCATTGCCATCATCATTTTCACTTTCATCGAGATGATTGTCGTTAAAGGCCGTAAACTCGATCAAAACTACGCAAAAAAAACAAACCTTAACTATCAGGCTATGCTTTTATTTCTCGTTTCTTCACTCATTTGGGTTGGTCTCGTGACGATTGCTGGAAAGCCTTTGATGGCCGCTATTCCACCGATTCTTGTCGTTTTTTTCGAGGTGCTACAAAAGCCGATGTATCCGGCAAAAATGGTGTTCAAACAGGTTACTGCCTTGACGCTTTCAGCAACGATCGGTGTTCTCGCCTGCATGGTAATCGATTCCAATGTTGTTGTCGCCTTAATCACTATGCCTCTCGTTTTTTGTATACTCCATCTTTTCAAAGTTAAAATTCCAGCCGCTTATGCCTTTCCATTGCTTGCAATGATTGTTCCACCGACTATCTTTAGCGTTCTCCCCGTGTCGTCCCTACTCGCTTCCATCTACTTTCTTGGAATCGCCTACCTTTATCACCGCTTTAAAAAGAAAAAAATGAATAAATAGAAACTAAACAAGTTAATCAGCCCTGAAAGAAAATAATAAATCTTAAAAAGTTGTTTACAAAATACTGTTTTATTTGCTTATAAATTTTGTAACCCATTTAAGGTCAAAAAAAGTAGTGCTAAATGTAAATTTAGCACTACTTTTTTAGTTAGGCGTTGACAATTGCCATAATTGCTTCTTCAAATGCAAGACACTTAGCTTGTGCTTTTTCATCAGTTTCAGCTTGCGTTCCCACGTAGAATTTAATTTTTGGTTCAGTCCCTGAAGGACGAATTGCAATCCAAGAACCATCTTCTAAGATATATTTCAACGCATTTGCAGTTGGTAATCCGATTTCTTCAGATGATCCATCAGCTAATTGCGCCATACCCGTTGTGAAGTCTTCTAATTTAGCGACTTTATAGCCAGCAAAATCTTTAGGTGCGTCATCACGGAAGATTGTCATTAAATCTTTGATTTTTTGAACACCTTCAATACCTTCAAACGTTAACGCTTTAGTATTTTCAGCGTAATAACCATATTCTTTAAATAAATCATCTAATCCATCTGACAATGTTTTATCAAATTGTTTGTAGTAAGCAGCTACTTCAGATAACATTACTAATGCTTGGATAGCATCTTTATCACGAACGAAAGGACGAATTAAGTAACCATAACTTTCTTCAAAACCAAACATAAAGGTATGTTCATTTGTTTCTTCATAGTTTTGAATTTGTTCCGCAATAAATTTGAATCCTGTTAAGACATTAATCATTTTAGCATGATGTGCTTCAGCAATCTTAGTTGCAAGTTCACTTGATACAATTGATTTAACGCCAACGGCATTAGCGGGTAAAGTTCCTGCTTCTTCGCTAGCAGTTAAAATATAATTGAACATTAGAGCAGCAATTTGATTACCTGTTAATAATTTATATTCACCATCAGTTTGACGTACAGCGACACCCATACGATCAGCATCTGGATCAACAGCGATTAATAAATCAGCATGTTCACGTCGACCCCATTTGATAGCTAAATCAAATGCTGGTGCGTCTTCTGGGTTAGGTAACTTGATTGTTGGGAATTCAGGATCACCTTCAGCTTGTTCAGGCACAATCTTAAATTGTTCAAATCCAGCTTGTTTCAAAGCACGTTCACCCAACATTTTACCTGTTCCATGAAGTGGTGTGAAAACAAGTTTCATTGAAGCACCAACTTCATCAACTAATTTTTGATTAATTGTCACTTTTTTAACTTCAGCAAGATACGCAGCGTCAACTTCTTCACCAATAATTTGGAGTGTTTTATCAGCTTTTAATACTGTCTCATCACCTACTTTAATGGCAAATAAATCATCAGCTTCGCGAACAAAACCAGTAATCATATCTGATTCTTTAGGTGGCATTTGGCCACCGTCTTCACCATAAATTTTATAGCCATTATATTGTTTAGGATTATGGCTAGCCGTTATCATAATTCCGGCGTAAGTAGCTAAATGGCGGACTGCAAACGATAATTCTGGTGTGGGACGTAAGCTTTCAAAAACAAAGCTTGGAATACCATGTGCGCCTAAAACTTTAGCTGATTCCATCGCAAATTCTTGTGATTGGTAACGCGAATCATAACTAATTGCGACACCGCGCATTTTAGTTGCATCATCTAACGTATCCATAAAGCGAGCTAATCCTTCAGTTGCTTGACGAATCGTGTAGATGTTCATCCGGTTAATACCAGGACCCATCAAGCCACGCATACCAGCAGTTCCAAATTCCATTGGTTGGTAAAAAGATTCTTTTAAATCTTCTTGATTATTTTTAAGCGAAACAATCTGATTTTTTAATGTTGCGTCTAGTGTTTCTTCATTTAACCAAGTTAAATAATTATCTTCCCAAGTCAAAATATCACTCCCATTCATATAATATTACTATTATACAATAAATGCGCTTACTATTCAGGATAATAAAAAAGATATCAGAATAATTCTGATATCTTTCTTCCAGCAAGTCGCTCACGTTCAATTCCTGATTTAATTACCTTTTCCAAAATATGCTCAAATTGCTTAATTTCTTCTTCACTAAGCACCGATATACTTTCATCATTAACGACTGTAATTCTATCAAAAATATCTTGATAATTATTAATCGCTTTTGCTGTAGGATAAAGTTCAGTCCGTCGTTTATCTGCGGACGACATTTTTTTTTCAAGCCAACCATCTTTAATTAATTTTGAGATAGCACGTGTCACAACACTGTGATCCCGATAAATATTTTGGATTAGCTCATCCTGACTAACGCCAGGTGACTCACAAACTAACAACACGTAAAAAAAGTTACTCTCAGAAAGTTCAAACCCTTTTAACGTATCATTTATTCTTAATCGAATCATTCTGTTGTAAATTGTTGTTAATTTCTCAACTTCATGTGTATCGTAAAAAGAATTTCCATTCATATTTTGCATCTCAAAACTCCTTAAGCTTTACTTGTTTTTCTGAAATAGATTAGTCCAACTAGTCCAATTACAATTGAGACAACCATGATAAAGATCATTGAATATTTGTATCCAACAACAAATGATGCAGGAATACTAGCAATAACAATAATAACGGTATTAAATAATGAACCACTAACTTGTCTTAATGTATTCGTTAATGTTGTTGCATGATTTATTTCCATTGGATTTAAATCTTTTAAAGATTCTGTTGTTGCTGGAGCCATAATAGCACCAACCCCTGTTAATCGAATAGCGTAAGTAACAACTGATAACCAAACAGGAAATTCAATTGTTAAGAATAACATTGGTAGTACTGAAATCATCAACATCAAAAAGCCAAATATAAATATTTTTTTATAACCGTATTGATCATAAAGGTTACCAACAATAGGTGAAATAATAGCATTAATTGCAGCACCCGGTAACATAATTAATCCAGCAGTCATTCCTGATAAATGTTGATTATTTTCTAAGAACATTGGCATAACTAATTCTGTTGCCATTAAAATACCAAAAACTAACATAATTAATGCAATCATAGTTGAGAATGAACGTACTTTGAAAATTCGAATATTTAAAAATGGTTCTTTTAAAGCTAATTGACGACGGCCAAAATAGATTAATGCTAAAACACCAATCACAATAAGGACAAGTGCAACTAATAATTGGTCTCCAATAATTGAAATACCAATTAAAATTGTAGCAAGTCCAACTAGTGATAAGAAGAATGATTTAAAATCAATTTTAACATCTGTCTTTTCTGAATAGTTAGGTAAAATACAAACCCCAACAATTAATAAAATTAACATGATTGGAATAATGAAAATAAATAATGCTCTCCATGGTAAAAATGTAATCATAATACCTGATAAAGTTGGTCCAATTGCTGGAGCAGCTGAGATAACAAGCATAGCAAGTCCCATTACAACGCCACGGCGTTCAATTGGGTTAATTGCAATGACACTAATCATCGTAAATGTAGTCAATACGCCACCGGCAGCAGCTTGGATTAAGCGACCAATTAAGATTGCCCAAAAATTAGCGCCACTTGATGCAACGATACTTCCGATTAAAAAGACAACCATAATACCGACAAATATTTGTCTTGTTGAATATTTTTCATATAAAATTGCTGATAATGGTGTCGAAATTCCGACCATTAAAACATAACCCGTCGTTAACCATTGTGCGGTTGCAAGGTTAACATTTAAAACGGTGATTAATTTTGGTAATGCTGTAATCATCAATGTTTGATTTAATAAAGCGGCAAAAGTCGCAATTAATAAAACAGCACCAATTGTGTTTCTTTTTTTGTTTGTCATTCTAACTCTCTTCTCACTTAAATTTACGCATATGTTTAATTTTTTTCATAAGCGGATTAGATTATTATAATGTTCACATGCACATAAAGTCAAGTAAATAAAAAAATAAGCCTCAAAAGGCTTATTCTATAATTTAACTTAATTCTGCATCATTTAATGATTCAAGGTAACTAAATGTTTGTTGTCCAGCAATACCACCGTCACCAACTGCAGTTGTAATTTGACGCAATTCTTTCTTACGCACATCACCAACTGCGAAAATACCTGGTACATTTGTTAGCATATTTTCGTCAGTTGGAATCCAACCATAATCGTCAGTAATTCCAAGCTTTGTGAATGCTGTTGTCATTGGTTTAACACCAACATAAATGAAGACACCACTAGCAGGAATTTCAGATGTTTCACCTGTTTTATTATTCGTTACTTTAACGCCAGTTACTTTACGATCGTCACCAACAATCTCTGTGACATTAGTATCCCAAACAAAAGATATTTTATCATCCGCAAAGGCACGATCTTGTAAGATTTTTTGAGCGCGTAATTTGTCACGACGATGAATTACCGTCACTTTTGAAGCTAATTTTGATAAATAAGAACCTTCTTCGATTGCTGAATCACCGCCACCGATAACGATGACTTCACGATTTTTGAAGAAAGCACCATCACAGACTGCACAGTAAGATACACCTCGGCCACTAAAGGTATCTTCGCCTTCAGCACCCAATTTTTTGTATTCTGATCCAGTTGCGATAATTAAAGCTTTTGTTTCAAAAACATCATTATCTGTTGTGATGAGTTTAGTATCGCCTTCAATTGTAATATCGGTTACACTACCGTATGCATATTCTGCACCAAATTGTGTCGAACTTTCGTACATTTCTTTTGCTAAATCAGGGCCTAAGATTGATTTAAATCCAGGATAATTTTCAACTTCAGCCGTATTGTTCATTTGGCCACCATAAATCCCACGATCAATCATTAAAACCGATAGATTTGCACGTGATGCATAGAGTGCGGCAGTCATTCCACCGGGCCCAGCACCAATCACAACAACATCATATTTTTTTGTCATTAGTTCAACCTTCTTTCTTTTAGTAAGTAATTCAACAATACCCTATGTTACTTTTTTTGTCTATTTAATTGCTTTAACATCAAAAACAGGTCCCAAGTGAGTTGAACTTGAAACCTGCTTTACTGTAAGAATTAGGCTACTTATTTTTTGCTGTATCTTCTGCAATTAATTTTGCGCCTAAAGTCTTCAAATATTCTTTTAATTCATCTTTAACTTCTTTATGTTTCAAACCATACTCAATACTTGTTTTTAAGTAGCCAAATTTATAGCCAACATCGTATCGGGTTCCTTTAAATTCATGAGCGAAAACACGTTGCACCTTGTTCAATGCATCGATGGCATCCGTTAATTGAATTTCATTACCAGCACCTGGTTTTTGATGTTCTAAGATACCAAAAATTTCAGGTGTTAATAAGTAACGTCCAATAATAGCCAAGTCACTAGGTGCTTCTTCAGGTGTAGGTTTTTCAACAAAGTTTTTAACATTGAATAATCCAGGTTTAACTTCTAATTCAGGATTAATCACACCGTATTTTGAAACTTCTTCATGAGGGACTTTCATCACCGCTAAAGTTGAAGCATGTGTCTCATCAAAGCGATTCATGAGTTGACGCGTTAATGGTACTTTATCTTCCATTAAATCATCGCCTAACATGACAACAAAAGGTTCATCCCCAACAAAGTCTTTAGCCATTAAAACGGCATCGCCAAGACCTCGTGGATGAGATTGACGAACAAAATACAAATTAATATCCGTTGTTTCTTCAACTAATTTTAATAATTCGTCTTTATGCTTTGCAGCTAAATTCGCTTCCAGTTCTGGCACCGAATCAAAATGATCTTCAATTGGTCGCTTACCTTTACCCGTAACAATCAAAATATCTTCAATACCCGATTGACGCGCCTCTTCAACAATAAATTGAATCGTTGGTTTATCAACAATTGGGAGCATTTCTTTTGCCATCGCTTTAGTTGCTGGTAAGAAACGAGTCCCTAGTCCAGCAGCCGGAATAATGGCTTTTTTAACTTTTTGCATAGTCTAATCCCCTTTTATTCTGCTAATTCAGATTTACCTTCACGATTGATCAAAGCTTCAATCACTGATTTAATTTCTTTATTATTGTATAAAACGTCATAAATTGCATTTGTGATTGGCATATCAATTCCTTGTTGTTGTGCTAATTCATAAGCAGCCTTAGCAGTACCAACACCTTCGATAACCATACCCATATCAGCAACAACAGCATCTAATGATTTACCTTGACCTAATTGGTCTCCAGCACGCCAGTTACGTGAATGAACACTTGTAGCTGTAACGATTAAATCACCAACACCAGAAAGTCCCATAAAGGTTAATTGGTTAGCACCAAATGATGTCCCTAAACGAGCAATTTCAGCTAATCCACGTGTAATCAAAGCTGCTTTAGCGTTATCGCCATAGCCCATACCATGAAGCATACCAGCACCAACGGCGATAATATTCTTCATAGCTGCGCCCATTTCAACACCGATAACATCGTTATTTGTGTAGATTCTTAAGAATTTATTCATAAAGAGATCTTGAACAAAACTTGCAGCTTCAGGATCAGTACTTGCTGAAACAATTGTTGTTAAATCACGATTTGCAACTTCTTCAGCATGACTTGGGCCAGAGAAGACAACAACACTACCACGAATGTCAGCAGGAATTTCTTCTTCAATAACTTCTGAAATACGTTTGTGTGTGACTTGTTCTAGTCCTTTACTTGCATGAATAATAATTGGTTTGTTACCTGTTTCTTCTAAAATTGCTGCTACTTGTTTAGCAACAATACGGCTTGCTTTTGTTGGAACAACAAATAAAATAGCGTCAACTTGATCCAAAGCTTCTTTTAAATCTTCATATGCATGTAGGTCTTTAGAATAAGTGTAATCTTCCAAGTAATGCTTATTTGTATGGAACTCATTCATTTCTGCTACTTGTGCTGGAACATTTGACCAAAGTCTGATGTCATGACCATTTTCAGTTAGGATATCGGCAAGGATACTACCCCAAGAACCGGCGCCTAATACTGCTACTTTTTTTGTCATTATATAATCTCCTTCAAAATTTATTCATTCTAATCATACCAAATTTTACCTCTAATAGCATTAACTATGAGAAATTTTTATTTCAATTGTCCGTCTAAATACCATTGATTTTGCGGTTCCCAATATCTTCTCAATAATAACCAACTAATTGATCCAATAAAAATCACTAATGAGAGAAGTTGAGAAACACGAATTGTTGAAAATAACATTAAGCTATCTGTTCTCATTCCTTCGATAAAGAAACGACCAAATGAATACCAAGTTAGATATGCAAATAGTATTTCTCCACGTTTGAAAAGGTGTACTCGATGTCTCAAGGCAATTAATATTAAGAATCCAACAAAACTCCACAATGATTCGTATAGAAATGTTGGCTTATAGTAGGTGCCATTGATGTTCATTTGGTTAATAATAAATTCAGGTAAATGTAAATTTTGCAATGCCTCTAACGTCGTTTTTCCACCATGGGCTTCTTGGTTCATAAAATTACCCCAACGGCCGATTGATTGCGCAAGTAGCACAAGTGGTGCCGCTAGATCAAACATTAACCATGCTGACAAATGGCGACGCTGACAGAAAATAATCACTGTAATAATTGCGCCTATTAACCCACCATAGATAGCAATACCACCATCCCAAATTCGATAAACTTCACTGAGATGTTGAGCGTAATAAGACCACTCGAACACAACGTAATAGAGTCGCGCAGAAACAATTGAAATTGGCAACGCCCATAGAACCATATCATATATGGTATCTTCATTTATTCCTATTTTTTTGCCTTCAAGAATGGCTAAAATAACTGCTAGAATTACTGCACTCGCAATTATTACACCATACCAACGAACTTCAATAGGTCCTAATTTAACTGCGATGGGATTCAACGCACCTAATAAATAATTCAATTTACTCTCGTCCAATCCTTAATCTTTTTTTGAATTTGTTTGGATTAAGCCATTTAGATTAGCTTCAAATGCTTTAGTAGCATCATAACCCATTGTTTTTGCACGGAAGTTCATTGCTGCGACTTCAATGATAATGGCCAAATTACGTCCTGTTTTAACAGGTACAGAAATTTTTGGCACATTCACATTGAATATTTTAACAAATTCATCATTATTACCTAATCGATCAAATTGTTTATCAGGAGTCCAGTTTTCTAGATGAATAATTAGTGAAATATCAGTGTCATTACGGACAGCTCCTGCACCAAACAAGTTCATGATATCGATAATACCGATACCTCGAATTTCAAGTAAATGTTTTAAAATTGCAGGTGCCTCACCAACAAGTGTCTCCTCATCTTGTTGGAAAACATCAACACGATCATCTGCAATTAACCGATGTCCACGTCTAATTAATTCAAGCGCTGTTTCTGATTTACCAACACCAGAATCACCTGTAATCATGACCCCAAGACCATAAATATCAACTAAAACACCATGTATTGACTGGCGTTCAGCTAATTTAGCTTCCAAAAAGTTAACCATATTAGAAGATAGACGTGACGTTGTTAGTTTTGAAATTAGAACTGGAATATGTCTTTCTTTGACGATAGCTAATAATTCTAGCGGCACATCCAAATCATTTGAAACAACAAAACATGGTGTTTGTTCTGTTGCTAATTGATTCATCACATTCTGCCTATCTTCAGGAGTCAGTCCATTTGCATAAGCATGTTCTGTCATCCCAAATAATTGAATACGTTCTTTCGGATAAAAATTAAAATACCCGGTTAATTCTAGACCAGGACGTGAAATATCACTTGTTGTAATTTTTTTATCATCCAAGTATTCTTTCCCAATTAAAACAGTTAATCCCATTGCATCTACTAAATTTCTAACTGAAACTTCATTGGCCATCTTAATGCCCCCTATTGTCTATTTCTAATAAAGTAATTTGTTACGATTGTATTAGCAATACTCATCACAATTGAGATGATAAATGCCGCCCAAAAGCTCGAAAATTTAAATTCATTACCCACAAAAAATGACGTCATTTGTAACATAAATGCATTTATAATCAGATAGAAAAATCCTAAACTGAAAATAGTTACCGGCAGTGATAAAATCACTAAAAACGGTTTAACTAGCATATTTAGTACGGCCAGTACAAAACTGGCGATTAATGCAACCCAGATACTTTTAACAAATAAAGTCTCTGGAAAAAAACCAGATATTGCCAAAAACAGTATGGCATTAATTAATACGCGCTGCCAAAATCCCATGAATCTTCACCTCATCATTAATATTATTTATCGTCTGTAACTTCTACATCTTTAATAATTTTACGGCCACTCTTACTTGATGAGCTAGTCCGTTGTCCAGTACTAGATGTAAACTGCTCAAAAGAACTAGTAAATGAACGTTTTTTCCCTGGTAAGCTAATTGCTAACAAGATATAGACAAGTATAAATACGCCTTTTGTTGCGAAGATTAGCATTAAAAATAAAAATCTAACGAGTGTTGGATTCCAATTTATATATTCGGCAAGTCCAGCTGCGACACCCGCGATAATTTTATTAGTTGATTTTGTGAATTTTTTATTTGTTTTCATTTTGTAGTTCCTCCATTCAGAATAATCTATCATTATTGTACTTCTTATCGTACTCATTTTACAATTTTAACGAGCGTTATTTACTTAAATTTTAACGTTTAAATTAAAAATAACTAACAATCGCGAAATTGTTAGTTATTAAATGAGTAGTGCCTTATTCATTTTCTTTTTCTAACTCTGATTTACCAGGATTCAATTCAGTGATTCGGCCATTTTTTAAATAAACAACCCATTCACACACATTTGTAACATAATCGCCAATTCGTTCTAGATAAGTGGCAACCATCAAATAGTCAGCACTTCCCACAACTGTTTCGGGATTCGTTTTCATTTCATGGATACACTGGTCATATATTGTCGTGAAATATTCATCAACTTCAAGATCTAAATTAGCAACTTTACGAGCTTTTTCGGCATCTTTTCTAATATAAGCTGTGAGGACTTCTTCAACCATCTTACGTGCGTGGTCGCCCATAATTCCGATCTCATCTTCAATCTCCGTTACCCTAGGATTGCCTTTAACACGAATCGTTGATCTCGCAATACTTACAGCGTGATCTCCCATTCGTTCTAAATCAGAAATAGCTTTTAAAACAGTCACAATATCTCTTAAATCACTTGTAACAGGTTGATACAATGCAATCATTTCTAACGTTTGTTTTTCTAACTTCATTTCGCGTTCATTAATTTTGTAATCGCCAACGATAACTTCATGGGCCAACTCTTTATCATGATTAATGAAAGCACGGACAGATTTATGAATGGCTTCACTAACCATCATACCCATTTCGCTAAATCTAATGTGTAGCTTTTCTTGTTCTTCATCAAAAAGTAATCGCATTATTTTGTCTCCCTTTCTTAACCGAATCGACCACTAATGTAGTCATCCGTTTCTTTTTGTACAGGCTGCGTAAATAATTTTTTAGTTGGTGCAACTTCAATTAAATTACCTTCTAAAAAGAAGGCAGTTCGATCTGAAATTCGAGAAGCTTGTTGTAAATTGTGAGTCACTATTATAATAGTATATTTTTCACGCAATTCTAGCAACATATTTTCAATTTTACTACTTGAACCAGGATCCAGAGCACTTGTTGGTTCATCCAGTAAAATGACCTCAGGTTCAACCGCTAAGACTCGAGCGATACAGACACGTTGTTGCTGTCCGCCAGATAACGCAAGCGCATTTTTACCCAAATCATCCTTTACATCATCCCAGACAGCAGCCTGTTTCAAGCTTTTTTCAACAGCTTCATCAAGGATTGCTTTATCTTTAACGCCAGCTAATCGCAAACCATATACAACATTTTCGTAAATTGAAAATGGAAATGGATTAGGTTGTTGGAAAACCATCCCAACATTTTTGCGTAATCTTACGGTATCCATTTTAGGACCGTAAATATCTTCATTTTTTAATTTAACTGTACCTGTAATGGTTACACCTGGAATTAAATCATTCATGCGATTTAACGTTCTTAAATATGTTGATTTACCACAACCAGATGGACCGATTAAAGCGGTAATCCCTTTTTCATTGAAATCAAGATTAATTCCTTTGAGGGCTTCTTTCTTACCATAATACAAATGAACATCATTTGTTTCAATTATTTTAGTCATTTGGCCTTTCCCCCTTAACCGAAGTTTCCTGAAACATAATCATCCGTTAGTTTAATTGTTGGTCGCGTAAAAATAGTTGTTGTTTTATCATATTCTACCGCATTTCCTGAATGGAAAAATGCTGTGTAATCTGAAATACGTGAAGCCTGTTGCATATTGTGTGTCACAATGACAATCGTGTACTTTTCTTTCAGTTCTAAAAGTGATTCTTCAACAATTCGACTTGAAATTGGATCTAACGCACTAGCTGGTTCATCTAACAATAAGATGTCAGGTTCCATAGCAATCGCTCTAGCGATACATAAACGTTGTTGTTGTCCACCAGACAATGATAACGCACTCACATTCAAATCATCTTTAACTTGATCCCAAAGTGCAGCTTGTTTAAGTGATTTTTCAACGCGTTCTTCAAGTAACTGCTTATCTTTCATCCCATGACGTTTCAAAGCAAACGTTATATTTTCATAAATTGATTTTGAAAATGGATTAGGTCGTTGAAATACCATTCCAATATGTTTTCTCATTTCATAAATATCAACATTATCTTTATTTATATCTAAATCACGGTAAATAATTTGTCCTGTTACATCAGCAATCCCATCATTCATACGATTCAACGATCTAAGATAAGTTGATTTACCAGAACCAGATGCCCCAATTAAAGCTGTAATTTTAAACCGTTCAAATTGTAAACTAACATCTCGAATTGCTTCATTAGAACCATAATGAACATGTAAATCTTTGGTTTCTAAAGCTATCTCATGTTTATCTTCATTGAAGGTCATAATTCTAGATTTTTCAGTTTTATTTTCTACCATATTCTTTGACCCCCTAATGATCTATTTACTTGATGTAATTTTACGATAAAGTGCTTTACCACCGAATCGAGCTAAGAAATTAAATAAAAGCACTGCGATAATTAAGACGGCTGATGCGCCTGCAGAAACAGCTGATGCATCAGGCATAATACCTTCTGAATTAATTTTCCAGATATGAACAGCTAATGTTTCAGCTGGACGCATTGGATTTAACGGACTCGCAATATTAGCTGGATTCCAGTTTGTAAAATCTAGTGCTGGCGCACTTTGACCAGCAGTATAAATTAACGCAGCTGCTTCACCAAAGATACGGCCGGCACTCAATATAACACCCGTTAAAATACCAGGTACTGCATCTGGAACAATAACTCTCGTAACGGTTTCCCAACGCGATAATCCTAACGAAAAGCCAGCCTCACGTTGTGAATATGGGATAGAACGTAATGACTCTTCGATTGATCTTGTTAATAAAGGTAAATTGAAGAACGTTAAGGCTAATGCACCTGATAAAATTGAAAAACCGAAATTATATTGGACAACGAAAATCAAAAACCCAAAAAGCCCAACAACAACTGAAGGTAATGAACTTAAAATTTCAACAGACGTTCTAATAACCGTCGTCACCCAATTATTTTTAGCGTATTCTGATAACCAAATACCCGCTCCCAATGAAATAGGGAAAGAAATCAATAATGTTAATAATAATAGATAGAAGGAATTAAACAATTGGATTCCTACTCCACCACCACTTGAAAATGATTTTGCGGGTGATGTTAAGAAATGCCAGCTGATATGTGGCACACCTCTAACCAATATATAGCCAAGTAAGGCCGCTAAAACAAGAACGACGAATCCGGCAATACCATATAAAATACTTGTTGCGATTTTATCTACTTTTTTAGGATTCATTATTTAAGCGCCCCTCTCTTACCAATTACTCTAACAACCATGTTAAAGAATAATGACATTAATAATAGAATTAAAGCAAGTGACCATAGCGCATTATTTTCTAATGAGCCCATGACAGTATTTCCAATTCCCATCGTCAAAATACTTGTTAAAGTTGATGATGGTGTAATTAAACTTGATGGCATCAATGATGCATTACCAATAACCATTTGAACGGCTAAGGCTTCACCAAAAGCTCGTGCCATACCAAAAACAACCGCTGTCATGATACCTGGTGTTGCTGCTCTTAGAATAACTTTATAAATTGTTTGCCAACGTGTTGCACCTAAGGCCAGTGAGGCTTCCCGGTAATAACGTGGGACAGATTTTAAAGTATCAACAGTCATTGACGTAACGGTTGGTAGAATCATAACAAATAACACAAATGTCCCAGATAAAATACCAAACCCTGTTCCACCAAAAATACTTCGAACAAATGGGACCACAACTGAAAGACCAATAAATCCATAAACAACTGAAGGAATACCAACTAATAATTCAGTTACCGGTTGTAAAATTCGGCTACCCGTATTTGGTGAAATTTCAACCATGAAAATAGCTGTTCCAATAGCGAAAGGTGTTGCAATTAATGCTGATAAAAAAGTGACAAAGAATGATCCAGAAATCATTGGTAAAGCCCCAACTTCTGGCTTACCTGCTTTATCAAGCGTTCCAGGGTTCCAACTCTTTCCTAATAAAAAATCTTTAATTGATACTTTATCAGTAAAGAACGTTGCTAATCCTTTTGAAGCAACGAAATAAAAGATAGCAAGAACAATAGCGACGATTAGTCCAATACAGAAATAAGTAATTATTTTACCGCGCATCTCTAGTTTAGATGCTTTTGATTTTTTGAGTAAACTTTCACGAATCGGATCCATAACTACATCCCCTTCTTAATTGGTGTTATTTTACCTTCAACCGAACGACTCACTTGCATCTGTGTTGTTGGAATATAACCTAATTTACTAACAACCTGTTTTTGAATTTTATTTGACATCATATAAGTTAAAAATTGTTTTGTTAATCCCGTGGGTTCACCATTCGTATACATATGTTCGTATGACCAGATTTTCCATTTATTTGAGGCAACATTACTTTCAGTTGGTTTAACTTTATCAACAGAAAGTACATCGACCGTTTTATCAACGTATGAGAAAGCCATATAACTTATTGCACCAGGTGTCGATCCGACAATTTGTCGAACCATTCCCGTTGAATCTTGTTCCTGTGCATCTTTACTTTGCTTACCTTCTAATCCCCATTTTTCAAATGTTAATCGTGTTCCCGAACCAGATGCACGATTTAAAAGGACAATTGGTAAATCATTGCCACCTAGTTGCTTCCAATTTGTTAATTTACCAGTAAAAATATCTATAAGTTGTTTTTTTGAGACGTTTTTAACGCCCACACCATTATTCACAACTGGCGTAATTCCAACAACGGCAACTTGATGGTCTACAAGTTTACTTGCCTTAATGCCTGATTTTTCTTCAGCAAAAACATCTGAGTTACCAATGCTAACGGCTTTTTCTTGAACTTGACTCAATCCTGTTCCGGATCCGCCACCTTGAACATTAACAAAGACGCCAACATTTTCAGTCCCGTATTCTTCACCAGCTGCCTCAACTAAAGGTTGTAAAGCTGTAGATCCAACAATTGTAATCGATTTTCCTGAATTTGATTGTGTCTCACATCCCGTTAAAGTTAATAACATGATGGATAAAATTCCACCAATCATTACTAAAGATCCCTTTTTCATAGTAACTTCCTCCATAAATATCGATATTTAACTTATACATTAAGTTTATATTTTTAATGTAAAGGTCCTGTGGGGGTATTGTAAAGATTGTGTAAAGGTTACAACAAAAAAAGCCATAACATGACGTTATGACTTCAATCGTTATTTTAATTCTGGAGCATCAGTTTTGAATAAACTTTCGGTAGATACCCCACCGTGTTGTTCAATTAAACTGGTTTTTTCTTTCTCTTGTGCTTTTTTCAAAGTTTCAAGAGCGTCACTTTTCTTGTAATTATAGTCAGATTTATTTACTTTAGTGAAATTACTTGGTGCGTAGAATCTTAATAGATCACCCGTAATAACTTCATCTGATAATGATAATGACGTTGTAACATGTTTTAATTCTTTGTTATAAACTTTTTGTTGTGCTGCCGTTAGTTTTTCGATTTCTTTACCAGTCTTAGTGTTATACGTGGTATTTCCAACTTTTGTAAAGGTTGGTGAAACGAAATCACCATTTCTAAAGGCAACCGTTTGGTTACGATTTTTCGATAATAAATCATTACCAAATTGAACCGTATCGGTATTCTTAACGCCTAATAGATCAAGTAAAGTTGGTAGCACATCAATTTCACCACCATAAGTATGATTAATACCGCCCTTAAGGCCATTCATATGAATCATAAATGGTACCTTTTGGAACATCGTTAAATCATAACTTGTTACTTTGTCTTTACCTAAAAGCTGTGCAATAGCTTTCGGATGATTATTAGAGATACCATAGTGATCACCATACATCACAATCATACTGTCCTTATACAAGCCACTCTTCTTCAAGTAACTAACGAATTCTCCGAATGATTGATCAAGATATTTAGATGTTTGAACATAACCATCAACCGTACTATCGTCTGTATCCGTCTTTTTGATTGACGTATTCGCACTATCTAAATCATATGGATAATGGTTAGTTAGTGTGATGAGTTTAGCATAAAAAGGTTGGGGTAATTGTTCAATATACTTAACCGATTGCTTCAAGAAAATCTTATCTTTCATCCCATAACCAACTTTATAGTTAGCTTTGACATCATAATAAGGTTCACTGAAGAAATACTGGTAACCAAATGATTTATAAGTATTATTACGATTCCAGAAACTACCCACGTCACCATGGAAAGCTGCTGTAGAGTAGCCTTTTTGATCAAGAATAGCGGGTGCTGCTTGGAATGTATTTTGTGTGCCATAAGTCGTCATCGCTGAACCAGATGGTAACCCATAAAGGGATGCTTCCAACATCATTTCAGCATCAGACGTTTTACCTTGTCCAACTTGATTAAAGAAATTATCAAATGATAATGTATTTTGATCATGATAATATTTATTAATGTTAGGCGTAACTTGTTGCCCATCCCATTTATAATCGATCATGAACTGTTGGAAACTTTCTAGATGAATCACAAAAACATTTTTACCCTTCGCTTTTCCATAATACTTTATATTTGAATTAGAACGATTTTTATCCAAATACTTTAGAACTTTATCCATATCTTTAGCAGTGGCATTTTTACGTGTCGCACTTTCTTTTTGCGTTTGATAAACATTATATCCCGCATAGAAATTCAAGCCTAAATATTTAACAATATAGTTATTATCAAAAGTTCTTGTCAATAATTGAGAACGATCCTTTTCAGCTAAACCTAAGTTCCCTAAAGCTAAAAGTACAGATGCAATAGTCAGGATAAAAGCATAACGCTTTTTAATTGGGTTATAGTCAATTTTGACTAATTTAAAGACAAGAATCAAAATTAAAATAATAATATCGATATAAACAAAGAAATCAGTTGGTCGTAAAATACCGGCAATTCCCTTGTCTAGATTATTAGCTACTGAACCTGAATTTTTGATAATTCCTAGTGAAAGAAAATCTGAAAACTCACGATAATAAACCATATTTGCAAAAAGCCATGATGTTTGAATAAAATCAACAATCAGCAAAATCCAATATGATTTTTTACCCTTAAAGTAGATTGCAATTCCAAATAATAATAACGCTGTTGGTATTGGATTAATATAAAGTAAAAATTGTTGCATGCTACCTGTTGCACCTAATGTAAATTTGGTTTCATAAGCAACAACTGTTTTGGCCCAAAATAAAACGAGCGTCAAGAGGAGGAATCCCCATCTTGAGCTCAATTTATCCTGAACATATTTTAAAGTTGACCGCATCTTAGTGCCTCCATTTTTTAAGATCAGTTTTCGAGAACACGAAAATGTCTTTCAATCTATGTTTCAGTTATTGATTAACTAAATAGTAAGTCGTAAACTTCCATTGCAATTAAATCAATATCATCGAAAGGAAATTTAGTATGGTTACTTAAATCTTCTAACGTATATGCTTTCATATCTGGATCATATTCAACGATTCCCTTTTCAACACCTTCACGTTCGAAGTGTCTTGTTTGGATTTCGCCGTTATCTTCTTTTTGCATAGCCTCTAAGCGACTAATGATTGCTACTAACTGAGAATTTTTCATAGTTGTTCCCCTTTCAATATCATAGTTAATAATACCAAATTTTCTATACATTTACACCTGATTAAGCAGATTATAATCGTTTCTTAACTTGTTTTTATGCTAAACTGTTAGTTATTAGACTTGGAGGCATAAAAATGAGCTTATTTAGAAAAGATTTGAACGATCAAGTATTTAAAATAGAGGTCTCAGATATTCGTCAATTTGATGATGAAGTGAGCCAAATTCCTGATATGATTAAATTAACAATGGGTGAACCAGATTTTAATACACCCGATCATGTTAAAGCAGCTGCCATCGAAGCCATTCATGAAAATTACTCACATTATATGGGTATGGCTGGTGATATTGAGTTACGTGAAGCTGCCAGTGAATTTTTTAATGAAAAATATGACGTTACTTATGATGCACAATCTGAAATTCTAGTTACAGTTGGTGCAACTGAAGCCATCGCAACTGCCTTACAGACTATCTTCAACCCCGGCGATGCCGTTCTTGTCCCAACGCCACTCTACCCTGGCTATATGCCACTGATTACTTTAAATCGGGTTAAACCAATTTTTATCAACACACGTGATAATAACTTTAGATTAACACCTGAGATGATTAATCAAGCTGTTAAAGATAATCCAAATGAAAATATTAAAGGTATTATCCTAATTAATCCAAGTAATCCAACTGGTATTTCTTGGACCGAAGATGAAGTTATTGCGATAACTGATGAAATTAGAAAGCAAAAATTATGGGCAATTAGTGATGAAATTTATAGTGAATTAACTTATGATCATGAACATGTCTCAATTGCAAAATATATCCGTGACCAAACTGTCCTAATTAATGGTTTATCAAAATCGCATGCCATGACTGGCTGGCGCATTGGATTCTTGCTTGCTCCCAAAGCGATGACTGATGAATTAAAAAAAGTTCATCAATACTTAGTAACCTCTGCAACAAGTGTTTCTCAACGTGCTGGAATTGCTGCCTTACGTGACGGTAAAGACGATGGTCGCATAATGAATGTTGAATATAAAAAACGCCGTGATTTCGTTATGGCTGAAATGAAAAAAATGCATTTTGAAATGGCACAACCTAGTGGCGCTTTTTATATTTTCGCAAAAATTCCTGCAGGATATAACCAAGATTCTATGGCATTCTGTAAAGAACTAGCTTTTAATAATAAACTTGCCTTAATTCCAGGAACTGCTTTTGGTGATTCTGGTCAAGGTTACGTTCGCTTAAGTTACGCTTCTAGTATGGAGAATTTAGTGCTTGGGATGGAACGTTTGAATGACTACATGACACAAAATAAATAAAAATACGGCGTTATTTCTTTATACTTACTTTTTGTAAGCATATATTTAGGCTAATTATATTTCCTCTGATATTATATTCAAATAAATAAAGGAGGAATTCAAATGGTACAAGCAATTACAGATGAAAATTTCAAAACAGTTACAGATTCAGGTATAACATTGACGGATTTTTGGGCAACATGGTGTGGCCCTTGCAAAATGCAATCACCAGCAATTGAGGAATTAGAACAAGAAATAGGTGACAAGGTTAAATTTGCTAAAATGGATGTTGACCAAAATCCTAAAACAGCTGACGATTTTGGTATCATGGGAATTCCCACATTAATGATTAAAAAAGATGGCGAAGTTGTTGATACACTCGTCGGTTATCATTCAAAAGAGCAAGTTAAAGACGCTTTATCACAATATATTTAACGATTTTGAAAAGCTAACTAATAAAAGCATTGTCATTTGACAGTGCTTTTTTGTCGTTATTTTGAATAGTAATAAACTGATTAGCGATTTTAGTATTGCTTAAAGAAACACGTTCTTCTCCTTATAAAACACAAAAAAAACCATTGCCAATAATAGAAAATCTATCATCAGCAATGGTTACTATCATATTTCATTTATTTAATCTTCAATTCCAACTTCTTCTACCTTATCTGGTTTAACAACTAAAGCAAACATTCCCGCAAATAGTCCAACATAGTAAGTTAAAATACGCCATAACAACATGGCTAAAATCAATTTACTGTGACTGGTCATGAAACTAGAAAAGACAATCGCGAAGCTATATTCTGCACCACCAGTTCCCCCCGGAATTGGGAAAAGTGAAATTACCATGACAATAAGCACATGAAGTGCTGTAATCATAATCACATTCACTGATGTGTATCCCAATGACAACATAATAAAGTATGGAATTAAATAGTAAAACGCGAGTTGGAAGAATGTTAATACAAAAACGTGAAAAATCATTTTCTTTTCATTCTTCATACGTAAACTCTCTTTATGGAAGTTTTCAATTTTTGAATAAATACTTGTATTCCAGCGATCAAAACGATCCCCTTTAACGAATAACTTAACAACTAGCATACAAACATACACTAATTTTTTAGTGAATCCATACCAATACATGATCATTAACAAAGCAGTAATCACAGCTAAATGAATCACAAATCCAAAAATCACGAATACCATTAGATAATTAACTTTATCTTGAATGTATTGAAACCCAATTAGTAAACAAACAATAAAATTAATAACAATCATTGCCTGGTAAACGACAAATTTCATTAATAAAATGGAACTTGCACGACCAGCGTCCACACCTGACTGAGCCATCGCAAACAATTGTGCAGGTTGTCCACCTGTTGAAAAAGGTGTGATTCCATTAAATAATTGTTCAATCAGTGGAATACGAATTGCATTCTTAAATGTAAATTTTTTATGTTGCCCTATCATGAACCGTTGAACAACAAATGCTTCAATGACAAAGTACATACAGATACAAAATACTGCTACTAATAACCACCATATATTAATATTAACTAAAGCTTTAACGAGCGACTGAATTGATACATTTTTTAAAGAATAAGCGAATATCCCCATCCCAATTATAACCATTAACGTCAATAAACCTATGTTTTTTCGAGTCATCTTTTAGCCCTCTTTGCTCTGGTCCAAGTAAAATTGATGCCAAATTTCAGCCAATCTATCCTCAGAATAGTATGCTGATGCCTGATCTGCTTTGTCATGCAAAACTGATAACGCATTGGGATCTTCTTTTAATTTTCTCAATTTAATTTGCATACCATTAACATCTGTCGCGGCATCATAATAGCCCTCAATAACCGCTTTATAAAGATCTAAATCGCGCAATAATACAGGTGTCCCACAACTAAATGCTTCTAATACTGACATTGGAAACAATTCATTGAAAGATGGCAGTAAGAAAAGGTTAGCAATATTGTAATAATTTACTAGAGCTTCTCGATCAATAATCCCAGTAAACGTTAAATTACTAGGCGGATTATCAACTACTTTTTTTAATTCAGCATAACCGTCAGTTAACTTACCAAATGAAAAGCCACCGGCCCAAATAAATTGGATATCAGGATTTTGCTTAGCTAACTTAATAAAATCGGGCACACCTTTTCTTTCTTGAACTTGACCATCACCAAAAACAACAAATTTATCGGCTGGAATACCTAACGCATCTCTAAAAGCTTGTTTTTCTTCCACGGTTTTTTCATAAAAAACTTTTTTTGAAACAAAATTAGGAATATACGTGACGCGTTCTTTTGGAATCTTAAACGCTTCAAGTTTTGGAATAAAACTTGGATTAACCACGACAATATGATCCATTCGTTTATAAAAAGCAATTACATACCAATAAAAAATGGCTTTAAAAGGTTGTGGAATTTTAACACTTCCCTCAAGTGTTTCTGGTAAAAAATGGACATAGCCAATTTTTTTACCTCTACCTGGCATAAAAGTCGAAAGGTAATAAGGAAAATTGATGGTATGGTAATGACTAATATCTGAGCGACTATATTTATTCACACTAATTTTGAATTCAGTTGGAAAGCGTTCTTTGAGCAACTTCATCATTTCGGTATATGCGCTACCGACCCCTTGTCCTTTAACCGAATTGGCCGCAGAAAACATGTTAATTAATAGCATGGTTGAAACTCCTTTGAAAATAAATTCGTTTATAGATGACTGATTTCGTCATCCTCTTCTTCTATTTCAACATAATGAATTTGAGCATCTTGGTAAAATTCAGCAACTTTTGATCCAAATGTTGCCGCTGAAATTTCTTTTAACTTTTCTAATCTTGGCTCTGGATCAACTTCTTCATGACATCTATTTAAGTAATCAATAATATCAGTCACCATTTCAGTTTCAGATGAAAAAGTTTTACCAACTTCTGGTTTTTCCATTAACTCGTCAGTATATTTACCCGTTTTAGCAATAACCGGTGTTCCAGCAGCTAAAGCTTCGATAAACGTCAATCCTTGAGATTCTGTTACTGATGCAGACACAAATAAATCTGCTAACTGATAAAAATGGAATACCTCATCATTATCAACTTCACCAATAAATCTGACGTTGTCCTTTAAATTTAAACTTTCTGTTTGCTCTTCAAGGGTTTCACGTGCCGGACCATCCCCTACAATCAAGAGTAAAACATTCGGTACTTTTTTAATTATCGCTGGCATACCATCAATAATTTCTTGTGTATTCTTTTCAAATGCCAATCGACTTAACGCAAGCATGACTGGTTGATCTTCAGAAATGTCTAATTTAGAACGATAATCTTCTGTTTCAATTTGTTCAAATTGAGAAATGTCTACCCCTGTAGGGATAACTCGTATTTCTGATTTCACACCATACTTCTGTAGCAACGTCTGAACGCGTGTACTTGGTGCGATAATCCCGCTCATATGGAATGCAAATGTTTTTGTCATTTGCTTAACATGGTATGGTTTCAATAACTTACCATTGGCAATGTAATGTAAATAATCTTCATACATTGTATGATAGGTATGTAAACAAGGAACTTTTAAATTTCTTGCAACAAATTTACCAATCCAGCCCATAGAAAATTCAGTCTGTGTATGAATAACGTCTAAATTTAGTTCTTTTGCCACTTGGTAAGCTTGAAATAAGCCTCTAACAGCAATTCTTCTATCTGTAAAAGAAACAAATGGAATACTAGAGAATCTAAAAATATTACGTTCATATACTGTCTTATCAACATGTGGGTCAGTCGTCGTAAAGATATAGACGGTATGTCCCTCTTTTTCGAGCTCGTTTCTTAGTGTTTTTATTGAAGTCGCCACACCGCTCACTTGTGGAAAATATGTATCTGTAAAAATTCCAATATTCACGATAAGGTCCCCTTGTCTATTCTAATATAATAGTTTTAATTATATTGGTTTCTCACCCGTTATGCAATAAAAGTAGACTATTCTCATCTATTCCCAATTAAACACAAAAAAACTGATAATCGAAATTACCAGTTTTTTTGTGTTTAATTTATTTCATGTAAGATTCAACTAATGCAATAACTTCTTCATTAGTTTCACAGTCAGAAACAGCTTTATCAGCTAATTCCTTCATTTTTGTTGTATCTAATTTTTTCATTAAACTACGTGTTTTAAGAATTGACGAAGCACTCATTGAGAATTCATCAAGTCCCATTCCAGCTAAAATAGGTACGGCAATTTGATCGCCGGCCATTTCGCCACACATACCTGCCCACTTACCTTCTTTATGAGCCGAATCAATTACCATTTTAATCAAACGTAAAATTGATGGGTTATAAGGTTGGTAAAGGTATGACACTTGTTCATTACCTCGATCAGCAGCCATTGAATATTGAATTAAATCATTTGTACCAATACTAAAGAAATCAGCATACTTAGCCAAATGATCACCGTTCATAACAGCAGCAGGAATTTCCATCATCATACCGACTTCAAGTTTATCTGCTACTGGTACACCAGCGTCAATTAACTTAGTACGTTCTTCAGTATAGATAGCTTTTGCTGATTTAAATTCATCAACAGTTGCAATCATAGGGAACATAATTGCTAATTGTCCATAATGAGAAGCTCTAAGTAGAGCACGAAGTTGTGTTCTGAAAATATCTTGACGATCCAAACTAATACGGATTGCGCGATATCCTAAGAACGGATTCATTTCCTCTGGTAATGGCAAGTAAGGTAATTCCTTATCGCCTCCAATATCCATTGTTCTTACAACTACTTGTTTACCATTCATACCTTCAACTGCAGCTTTATAAGCTTTAAATTGATCATCTTCTGAAGGTAATTCACTAGCATCCATGTATAAGAATTCTGAACGGAATAAACCAACTGCTTCAGCACCATTATCTACTGCACCCTCAACATCCTTAGGTGTACCGATATTAGCAGCTAAATCAAAATGTACGCCATCAGCAGTAACTGTTTTAGCGTCTTTTAGTTCTTCCCATTCAGCTTTTTGATCAGAAAAAGCTTTTGCTTTTGCTTCATATGTTGAAATTTCTTCAGCAGTAGGATTGATAATTCCGTCACCATTGATACCATCAACAATAACCATATCACCTTCTGAGATTGCAGTCGTTGGATCACCAGCGCCTACAACAGCAGGAATTTCAAGCGTACGAGACATAATAGCAGAATGAGAAGTACGTCCACCAACATCAGTAATAAATCCTTTAACAAATTTACGATTTAATTGGGCTGTATCCGATGGTGTTAAATCATGTGCAACGACCACAACTTCTTGATCGATAAGAGCAGGATTAGGAATTGTAACTCCTAATAAATGACTCATTACACGTTTCGTAACATCACGAATATCGCCTGCACGTTCTTGCATATAAGCATTATCAGTCATATCTTCAAACATTGAAATGAACATATCTGTGACATCCTTCAATGCTGCTTCAGCGTTGACCTTATCATTTTTGATTTTATCGCCAATGTTGCCCATAAGTTCAGGATCTGAAAGGATTGTCAAATGAGCTTCAAAAACCTCGGCTTCTTCTGCGCCGAGGTTTTCTGCAGCTTTTTGTTTGATTAGTTTCAAATCTTCACTTGATGCTGCAACAGCAGCATCAAGGCGTTTGATTTCTGACTCTGGATCTTCAATGCTTACTTGCGAGAATGACAAATCGGGTTGAACTAACATATATGCTTTAGCAATGGCAATACCATCACTAGCAGCAATCCCTTTTAGCATTTTCGACATTATTCAGCAAGTCCTTCTTTCGTCATTGTTTCTGTAATAGCTGCGATTGCATCTGTTTCGTCAGCGCCATCAGCAGTGATTGTTACATCAGCATTTTGACCAACGCCTAATGACATAACGCCCATGATTGATTTCAAGTTTACTGATTTTTCTCCGTAAACCAAAGCAACGTCAGCAGTAAATTTGCTTGCTGCTTGTACCAATAATGTAGCTGGACGCGCGTGGATACCTGTTTCTGCGATTACGTGAAAGTCTTTCTTTTCCATAATTAATTATCTCCTTGATGTTCTATATTTTTTTATTTTAGAAAAATGCATAACCCACTAACAAAAGCAAAGAACACGTTTTCATTAATAAATTAAACACATTAGTCTTTAGAGACAAATAATACCATTATTTAAAAAATGATACAAGTCTTTAGTTTTTCAAACTAACATATTTGTAAATAATTTGACCTTCTCTTTGCGCATTACCAACGATTGCCTTACGTAATTTTTCTTTTTGCCAAACAAGTTGAAACGCCATAAATTCATCTGGGTTGATTGTTATTGTCTCTATTTCACCAGCAATCAATGCATCAATTTTTGCTTTATAATCTTCGCTCATTTTCAAACCTCTTTTCACTAAAATCTACTATACTAAATTCATTATAGATTAGCCTCCATAAAATGTAAAAAAGGAGTTCTAATTGCTTGCAGAATTTTTCCATATTTTGTATACTATTCATCGAAGGTCAAAGATGGTCAACATGTTTTTGATCTTAGATAAACTAAACTATACGAACGAAATATGAAAGGTTGTGACACATATGATCTGTCAAAATTGTCAAATCAATCCAGCGACAATACACTTATCAACTAACTTAAATGGTCAACATCAAGAATACGATTTATGTCAAAATTGTTATCGATTACTAAAAGATGAACAAGAGCGTTTAAGTAATGGTCAAATCCGTAATAATCAACAAGATCCATTTAGCTTTGGTAACCTTGATGATTTATTTAATGCGATTGCACCAAATAGTCAAAATAATAGTTCACAAAGAAAAGAGCAGACACCTCCTACCCAAGCTGGTAGAAATGGTGGCGCTAATAAAAATAATGGTAAGGATACAATCCTTGGTCAATTCGGTCTTAATTTAACCGATGAGGCACGGGCAGGAAATATTGACCCGGTCATTGGTCGCGATCAAGAAATTAATCAAATCATTGAAATTTTGAATCGTCGGACAAAAAATAATCCTGTTCTAATCGGCGAAGCTGGTGTTGGTAAAACAGCAGTCGTTGAAGGATTAGCTCAAAAAATTGTTGATTCAGCTGTTCCTCAAAAACTTTTAAACAAACAAGTTATTCGATTAGATGTTGTTTCATTAGTTCAAGGAACGGGTATTCGTGGTCAGTTCGAAGAACGAATGCAACAATTAATGAAGGAACTTAAAAATGATAAGTCTATCATTCTATTCATTGATGAAATTCATGAAATTGTAGGCGCTGGTAATGCTGAAGGTGGTATGGATGCCGGTAACGTTCTAAAACCAGCTCTTGCTCGAGGCGAATTACAACTCGTTGGCGCAACAACTCTAAATGAATATCGTCAAATCGAAAAAGATGCTGCGCTTGCACGTCGTTTACAGCCTATCCAAGTTGATGAACCTAGTGTCGAAGAGTCAATCGTCATTTTAAAAGGTATTCAAAAGAAATACGAAGCTTACCATCATGTTCATTATAGTGATGAAGCAATTGAAGCTGCTGCTTCTCTCTCTGACCGTTACATTCAAGATCGTTTTTTACCAGATAAAGCCATCGATTTACTTGATGAATCTGGGTCAAAAATGAATTTAACCATTAAAGCTATTGATCCCAAATTAGTTGCAGAAAAAATTAAAAACGCTGAAACTCAAAAACAAGCTGCACTAACCGACGAAGATTATGAAAAAGCAGCCTACTATCGCGATCAAGTCGCAAAATTCAAAGAATTACAAGATAGTAATACTGATTCTGATGAATTACCAATTGTAACCGAAAAAGAAATGGAACAAATTATTGAAGAAAAAACAGGGATTCCTGTAGGCGAACTAAAGGAAAAAGAGCAACAACAATTGAAAAATTTAGCCACTTCCCTTCAAGCTAATGTCATTGGCCAAGATGACGCCATTGATAAAGTGGCCCGCGCCATCCGCCGTAACCGGATTGGATTCAATAAATCTGGGCGTCCTATCGGATCATTCTTGTTTGTTGGACCAACTGGAATTGGTAAAACAGAACTTGCTAAACAATTATCAAAAGAATTATTTGGAACAAAAGAATCAATGATTCGTTTCGATATGAGTGAGTACATGGAGAACCATTCAGTTTCTAAATTGATTGGTTCCCCTCCTGGCTATGTTGGTTATGAAGAAGCTGGTCAATTAACTGAACAAGTTCGTCGTAATCCATACAGTTTAATCTTGTTAGATGAAGTTGAAAAAGCACATCCTGATGTTATGCATATGTTCTTGCAGATTCTTGAAGATGGCCGTTTAACAGATTCACAAGGTCGCGTGGTAAGTTTCAAAGATACGATTATCATTATGACATCTAACGCTGGTAGTGCTGATGCTGAAGCAAATGTTGGCTTTGGTGCAACGTCAACTGGTGCAACCCATGCCATCATTGATAAACTATCAAATTACTTCCGTCCTGAATTTTTAAACCGTTTTGATGACATCGTTGAATTTAACTCATTAAGTAAAGAAAACTTAGTTTCAATCGTAAGTATCATGCTTGATGACGTTAATAAAGTTCTTAAAAATCAAAACTTAGAACTTCACGTTACAAATCGGGTTGAAGAAAAATTAGTTGATTTAGGCTACAATCCCGCAATGGGTGCTCGTCCACTAAGACGTGTTATCCAGGAACAGATTGAAGATCAAATAGCTGACTTCTACCTTGATAATCCTGATGTAACAAAATTAGCTGCAAAAATTGAAAAAGATGAAATTAAGATATCAGCCGATACAACTACTGATGTTAAAGATTCCGACTCTAACGTTGAAAAGTAAAGGCTAAACTAAAGATGCAGACTCAGATAATTTTTTCTGAGTCTGCATCTTTTTTTATTTTATTCATTCTTTTAAATAAATAAACGATATTTCAAACACTTTTCCCCAATAATTAATCTTTTTAGGTTATAATTATGATATTAGATTATGAATGGAGCTGATTAAAATCGCCTTAAGAGATTTCTTCCGGAATATGTTGTCTGTTTTTACAAAAAATGACCAACCTACTTCCACTTCCGATATACAATTTGTATTCAATTCTGAATCAACAAAAAAATATAAGGCACCAAAACAAAAGAAACATGAAGTCATTGAAGAAAAAACTTTTCTACCAACATCTGTTTCAGATGCCACAATGATTGTTTACTATAAAGACCAAAATAATAATAATCTATCTCGTCCGCAAATTATCAGTGGCACTATAGGTAGCGATTTAAGACTTCAATTTGAACCAATCAATGATTATAATCTAGTTGGCATTTCGGGATTCACAAGTACTTTTGTAACCAACTATGGTGCTATTATTTTAAGCTATGAAAAGAAACATGGCGCTGCCGTTTGGATTTATAATCAAGATATTGATGGTGGCTACTTAATCGGCTCACCCACTTTACTACGTGGCCATTTGAATGACCCTTTCACTTATGACCCTGTCAATATTCCAGGGTTCAATTTATTGCGTGCCTCAAAAACTAGTTATGGTACTTTCACAAATGAACAACAAACCATCTACTATTATTATCGCAACATCAATTGGAAAACCGTCGATCAAATTGACGCATACATCCAGATTACAAAACGCGTACGTCCTTATGACTTACCCGAGGGTAACTCCTATCCCGCCTTCTTACCTGCTGGCGTTATTTTACAAGTATTTGAAAAAATCGAAACGAATTTGGGAACTATTTGGTACAGCATAGGTGGCAATCAATGGTTAGAAAGTACTTCTAATGTAAAAATGATTATTCAACCCAAATATGCTTTATTACCCGACAATGACACCAATGAATTTACTAAAAAAATAATCAATCACTCTGCTTCAATTGATTACATTCCTAATAAATCTGTAACTATTTACACTAAACCTTATGGTAAAAAATTACGAGTTTTAGCTGACAATACACAAGTTACTTTAATCAGTCAGTTATCATCAAGTAATGATGTTTGGTTTGAATTAAAAGATGGTGGTTTTATTGATGAAACTTACATCAAAATGCCTTACTCATTAAATTAATAAGCACTCAAAAAAGAGGTATACCAATTGGTATACCTCTTTTCGTTTATAGTTTTGATGTTAATGTAACGTTTGGATATTTGTCAGCAAACCAGCGTTCTGCGAATGCATTTTCAAACAAGAACAACGGTAAGTCTTGTCGATCTTTAACAAGTAAGTTACGTGAACTTGACATCTTTTCATCCAATTGTTCTGGATCAATCCAGCGAGCTGTTTTAGAACCCATTGGTGTCATGATAACTTCTGAATTATATTCATTTAACATTCTGAATTGGAAGACTTCAAATTGAAGTTGACCAACGGCACCCAGAATATAGTCACCCGTGTTGTAACTTCTATATAATTGAACAGCACCTTCTTGAACCAACTGTTGAATACCCTTATGGAATGATTTTTGTTTCATTACATTTTTAGCATTAACGCTCATGAATAATTCAGGCGTAAATTGAGGTAATTTTTCAAAGGTAATTGGTTTCTTCATGTTACTGATTGTATCGCCAATTTGGAAATTACCAGTATCATATAATCCAATAATATCGCCAGCTACAGCTGATTCTAAAACTTCACGAGAATCTGCCATAAATTGGGTTGAATTAGATAAACGCATTTTCTTTTCAGTTCTTGCTAATTTAACATCCATCCCACGTTCAAATTCACCTGAACAAATTCGAATAAACGCAATTCGATCACGATGATTAGGATTCATATTTGCTTGAATTTTGAAAACAAACCCAGAAAAATGTTCATTTGTTGGTTGTATCGTTGTTTCTTCAATCGTTTTATGTTCTTGTGGTGCTGGTGCATAGTTCAAATAAATATCTAAGAACGTTTTTACACCAAAGTTAGTTAATGCTGATCCAAAGAAAACCGGCGTTAAATCCCCTGTTGCGATTTTTGCTTCATCAAAGGTATTACCAGCATCGCCCAATAATTCAATTTCATCTAGCACTTCTTGATAGATACTATCTTCTTTTAAAGGATGGTCGCCTTCAATCTCACCGGCGTCATTTAAATCAACGTAGTCCATGCCTTTATCTTCTTTTTGGTAAAGTTCAATACGATGGTTGTAGATATCGTATAATCCCTTTAAGCCTTTACCCATACCAATTGGCCAGTTCATTGGGTATGATTCAACGCCCAAGACCTCTTCGAGTTCAGCCATTAAATCAAGTGGCTCACGTCCATCACGATCCATCTTATTGATGAATGTGAAAATAGGAATGCCACGCATTTTACAAATTTTAAATAATTTCTTTGTTTGTGGTTCAATTCCTTTTGCAGAATCAATAACCATGACTGCAGAATCTACGGCCATTAATGTTCGGTAGGTATCTTCCGAGAAATCCTCATGCCCAGGTGTATCTAAAATATTAACCCGCTTATCGGCGTAATCAAATTGCATAACTGAACTAGTAACAGAAATACCACGTTTCTTTTCAATTTCCATCCAATCAGATTTTGCAAAAGTACCAGATTTTTTACCCTTAACTGTTCCGGCAGAACGGACAACCCCACCGAATAAAAGTAATTGTTCTGTAATGGTTGTTTTACCAGCATCGGGATGAGAAATAATCGCAAATGTTCGGCGTTTTTTTACTTGAGTCTCTAATTCTTCTGTATTCATTTTTTGTCCTCTCTAAAACATATTACTCATAGTTTATCATAAATGATAATGAACTTCGACGTAAAAAATGATAAGGTCAATGGAACTTATTAGAGTTCTATTGACCTTATCATCCCATATTTTATTCTTTACTCTTTAAAGTATCTTTTAACCGTGTTTCGGGAATCATAACTTTCAATTCCACTAATCGAGAACCGTCCATTTTTTCCGTTTCGAGAAGTATACCATTGTGAAGTGTAATCTGTAGTTGTTCATTATTACCGGGAATTCGACCTAATTCAGTTAAGACGAATCCCGCAATTGTGTCTACGTCTTTAACGTTGATATCACAATTAAATTCATCATTAAAATCGTCAAGTGTCATTCGACCTTGTACGATATATTCATGTGCATTAATTTTTCTCAATGTATCATCAGGGCTATCTGACTCATCGTCGATATCGCCAACAATCTCTTCAATTAAATCTTCAATTGTGGCAAGTCCAACAACACCGCCATATTCATCCAATAAAATAGCTAATTGAGTGTGTGTTTTCTTCATTTCGAATAACAAATCATCAACAGCCATCGTTTCTGGAATAAACATGGGCTCTTGCATAATTTGACGTAAACTAATTCTATCGAACCCTTTTGCTCTAGCAGCTTTAAGCAAATTTTTGATATGAACAACGCCAACGACGTTATCTTTATCATCACTATAAACGGGTACACGAGAATAAGGTTGATTTAAAATAGCATCAATATTACGATCATTATCGTTTTGTAAATCAATCATAAAAGCATCAGTTCTAGCGACCATAACTTCACGAGCGAATTTCGTATGTAACGAAATAACGCCTTCCATCATTTCATATTCATCTGAATCAATAGCACCACGCTCTTCACCAGTTTGAATCATATGAACAATTTCTTGTCGACTAATAACCTCAATATTATTTTTATTAAACTTAATTGGTGTTATTTTTTCTAATGCACGGATTGAAATTGATAACAACCAGTTAAATGGTTTGAAAACAATCGCAATAAGTTGAATAGGCCCAGTCGTTGCTCTGGCAATTTTGTCTGGCATCTGTAGTGCCAATTGTTTAGGATATAATTCTCCTAAAACTAATGAAAAATAAGATAAAATCAACGTAACGATAACTACTGCAACATCATGTGCCCACACAGCACTCCCAAACAATGGTTCAACATATTTAGCCAAAGATGTTGCTGCAAAAGCTGAAGACAAGAACCCGGCAAAAGTAATACTAATCTGGATAGTTGATAAAAATGATGTCGAATTATTTAATATACCAAGAATTCTTATTGCACCTTTATCTCCAGCTTTCGCCTCTGCCTCAATTTTATTACGATTTACTGAAACTACTGCTAATTCTGCAGCTGAAAAATAGGCATTCACTAATGTCAAAATGACTAATAATAACAGCTGCAACAGCAGTTCGTGACCAGGGTCTGAACTCATTTACTCATCCGCTCCAATTCATTTGTCTTTATTTTTTAACCTACGGATATTATACACCTATTAACATGCAGAAATCCGATTGCTAATTGCTAGTTGTCTCATCACTAGTTGAGCTCGTTGAACTAGTTGTATCTGATGTTGAACTAGAATATGATCTTGTTGTGTTATCGGTACTAGAAGTATCTGAACTTGTTGTACTATCTGAGCTTGTATCAGCATTAGAGTATGAACTTGCTGTACTTGTACTATCTGAAGTTGTATCGTCATTAGAGTATGAACTTGTTGTGTTGTCTGAAGTAGTATTATCAGAACTTGTATTATCTGTGCCTGTTGTATCTGAAGATGTAGTATCTATACTTTTTCCACTTCCAGCAACGACCTTAAGCGTTTGCCCAGGTCTTAATGTTGTATTTTCCATGTCATTTAATGCAATTAGTTCCTTCACTGTCATATCATGGCTTAACGCAATAGATGACAATGAATCACCATAAACAACAGTTATCGTATCCGTATCAATATTAGAACTTGACGACGAAGACGACGTTGATTTACTTTTTTTAGACACAGATTTTTTCTTTTCAGTTTTCTTCTTTTTTGATTTTGGTTTTGATTTTTCACTAGACTTACTCTTACCATATTTCGATTCAGCTAATTTTTGTTGTTCAGCGTACTCCTTTTTTTGTTGGTCAGATGACCCACGAGTAGCAACCCACTCAACGACGTCATGACCAGCCTTCGTACTAGCTAATATCGTCCCACCACCGATACACACAACTGCAACTATACCAATAATTACTTTCGTTCTTAATTTCATAACTTCCTCCGAGTTAACTCACATTTATTTAGGTACTTTTATTTTTTGTCCTACATGCAAAAGATTTGATGATAATTCATTGATGTCCATCAATTGATCACTGGTTGTATCATTGGCAGTCGCGATACTTGATAAACTATCCCCACTACCTACCTCAAACATCTTCGTACTAATTTTACTGATACTTTCTTTCTTTTCACTACTTTCCTTCTTTTCACTACTTTCTTTTGCTGCTGACTCAGAACTAGCCACCCTTTCAGATGACTCTCTAGCTAGAACGGATTCACTTTCTGCCTTAGCTTTAGCAAGCGACTCATTCTGCCGCTTTTTTTCAGCAGACCGTTTGGCTGACTTGCTTGAAGCAGCTTTAGCTGATTTAGATTTAGAAGATGCCACCACTTTTTTAGAGACATCAGCTCTACTAATTGAGCTTGAAATTGCTATTTTTTTTGATTCACTTACAGACTTCTGACGTTGGGCGATTGAACTCGATTCTTGCTTGTCATTGTTCATTTGAACATACTTGGCAGAAACTGTTCCTATCACTGCTAAAATCAAAATACCAATAACCATCAAAGCTAGTTTACCGTGCTTTTTACCATTTTTCTTTTTTAAAAAATATTTTGTATCGTCAAATGCTTGTCCGTTATAAAAGGCATCTCTACGACGCAACTCAATTGATCGAGGCATATCAGGATCAAAATGCGTTTTTTTATATTGTGTATATAAGGTCTCTACACTAAATGATTTACGTTCTGAATCACGTTGTTTATCGTACTCACTTCGTTTCTCATCAGTCAAACTATCGTACCAAGCAACAAAATCTAAATAACTCATAACGACTTTTTCAGACTCACCGATATCCATCAGTTGACCGTTTTGAATCCAGGCAATTCTGTCTGTTAAGAACTCCATTTGTTGTAAATCTTGACTAGCAAGTACAAAAGTTTTGCCCTCTGTTTGTAGGCTTTTAATTTTATCAACCGTTTTTTGATAAAAAATATCATCTAATGCTGATAGAATACCATCTAAAATAATAATATCAGGTTCAATGAAGAAGGCCATTGCTAACTCAACTCGCGCACGCATATCGGGAGAGTAATCTTCAATTTTACTTTCTTTTAATACCCCTAAGTCAGCAAAATTTAAAACATTATTCAAAGTTTGATCACTATTTTTGTAATCAATCTTAGAATCAGTAATTGCTTCTTGAATATTTTGCACAGCCGTTTTATCGCGTTTTAATTGTGTCTCATATGATACAATCGTCGTGTGACCGGCCATCGTTAGAAAACCCGTTGTTTGTTTGGCTTTACCGGCTAGAATGTCAGATAACGTTGCTTTCCCTGAGCCACCCATGCCAATAATACCAAAAAATTCACCACGATAAATATCAAACGAGATGCCCCTTAAAGCCCAATAAATATCTTTCGAATCTTTATCAATTTTTCGATTTTTTTTACTTGTTATACCTTTTGTAACATACTCTAATCGAATTTTATAATCTTCCATTTTATCACCATTAATCATTCAGTTATTTTAATTCTCAATAATAACATGTATACACTTACGCTTATACAATTCTACCATTAATCACTAAAAATTAACATCTTATCCGATGTTATCAGTATTTATATTTTAAAAAATAAAAAGCATATCCTCCCAAAAGGAGAATATGCTTACTTACCTAAGATAATGTCAGAAACTTTTTGAGAAGCTTTTCCATTATCCCATTCAATAAATTTATTTTGAAAATCTTTAAATTGTTTTTCGTAACCAGGATAATCACCATTTTGCGTATAGACATCCAATTGTTTATAGAAATCTGGTTCTTTTTCTACGATTGGTCCTGGCGCTTCCATCTCAAAGTTGATATAAAAGCCGCGTAGTTCATCCCGATAATGTTCTAAATCATAACAATAAAACATCATTGGTCGATTCAAATTAGCAAAATCAAACATCACTGACGAATAATCCGTAATCATCATATCACTCATTAAATATAATTCAGTAATATTTTCATCTGCCATTATTTTAACACGATCTTCAAATCCTTCGATATTAATACTATTCTTAACTAAATAATGAGGCCGCATAATTAAAATAGTATCGTCTGATACATGTTGAAAGAATGATTCGAATGAAAAAGCCATTTCGAATTTATAAACACCCTGAGTATAAAAGCTATCATCACGCCATGTTGGCGCATAAAGAACCACTTTAGCATCTTCATTACCAAGATACGTTTTCTTTAAAGCTCTAATATCTTTTTCATTATTATCCGCATATAAAATGTCATTCCTTGGGTATCCAATATCCAAGGATTTATTTTTAAAAGCAAATGCACTTTCAAAAATTTGCTTTGAATAATGATTAGGCGCTATTAAATAATCCCAACGTGCTGTTTCCACTTTAAAATTAGCATGGTATAACGCTGTCGTTGTACCTGGCATTGAAACATTTTCAATATCCATTCCTAAATGTTTCAACGGTGTCCCGTGCCATGTTTGTATATATGTAGTCTTCGGATTCTTTTTCCACCAAATAGGTAATCTTGAATTAAAGACCCAAAATTCAGCCCTCGCCATTTTGATAGTCCAAGAAAATCCAAAGCGTTTAATTAAATTAATTTCCGGATATTGTTCTTTTAATTTAGTGTACATGCTTGGTTTAACGCTAAAATATAAAAGCTTCGCATTTTCTTCACCAAGATCTCGTCTAGTCTGCTTGTAAATGGCCATCGGGTTATCGTTAACATCGCGCCCATTAAAGCTTTCAAAGACAACTTGGTGTTTTTTAATTGAAAATTTAATTGTAAAATCATTTAACGTTATTAAAATTTGGCGACCAATCCGCTTAACCACTTTTTGGACTATTTTTTTAATTTCATTCATTATTTTGTTCTCCTTACTACAAAAGATAAAATAATAAAATATTTTACAAGTTCATCCCTAAATCTTTTTTAATTTTTGTTGTTGAAATACCATCTGTTCTTGGTAAGTAAATAACTTCACAGTAATCGCTTAAAAAGTCAAACTTACCTGCCCAATCATCACCCATCACAAATGTATCAATCTGATTATCGACGACGTCACTAATTTTTTGGTCCCATTCAGTTTCTGGAATCACTTCATCTACGTACTTAATTGCTTCTAAAATGAACTTACGATCTTCATATGATGTGTAAGCCTTTTTCCCTTTAATTGCGTTAAATTCATCTGTTGAAATACAAACTGTTAAATGGTCGCCCATTGCTTTAGCGCGTTGTAAAATACGTACATGACCCTTGTGTAATAAATCGAATGTTCCATAAGTAATTATTTTTTTCATGTTTTTGCTCCTCCGTCGTTATCAATAATAATTTATTTTATCATAAACTGTTATGACTGTCTTATTTTTCCTGCAATTGTCTAATATCGTAAAAGTATTTAATAACAACTTTTACAACAGCATATAAGGGAATTCCTAAAATCATTCCTAGAAGCCCAGCAATGTTACCAGCTACTAGTAATAATACAATAATCGTCAATGGATGTATATTTAATGATTTGCCTATAACATTAGGATAGACAAAATTACCATCAATTTGTTGGACAATTAACACAACAATCACGACAAAAATAACCATTTGAGTAGACTGTGTTACCGCAATAATCAGTGCTGGGAAAATACCAATATAGGGTCCAATATAAGGAATAATATTAGCAAGGCCAGCCACAACTCCTAGTAACAAAATATACGGCATACCAATAATTGAATAACCAATAGCGGTAAATACCCCAACGAAAATACATTCAATAGCTTGTCCACCAATGTACGCTGAAATTGTATCACCCATGCGGTCAAGTAACTCAACGAGCTCATCCCCATGTTTTTCTGGAACAAGTTTTTTAAGCGTTGGGACTAGTTTTTGACCATCTTTTAACATATAGAACAACATCACAGGTACTGTCAGTGCAACAACTGTCACACTCGTTACAACCCCAATCATTGATCCTATCGAGTTCGTCAAATTGGTTGCAATTGATTTGAAGTAGGTCCCAATAGAATTTTCAAACTGGTTTAAATAGCTAGTAAAATCAATTTCTTTAAACCAAGCATATTTATTTAAATGATTAAACGTATCTTTTGACGACTCACTAACTGCATTTGCATAATCTGGTAGGTTAACCACCAATTGACTTAGCTGACTGACTACTCTCGGAATCAGGTACCCTATTAAGGCAACTAAAAGAATTGCTAGGAATACAAATAGAATGGCAACTGACAACGTTCGAGAAAATTTGAATTTTTTGATTTTTATTTTCATTAAAAATTTAACGACCGGATTAAATAAATAAAATAAAAACCCAGATATAATAATCGGAATAAATAATGTGGAAATAAACGTTCCTATTGGACTAAAAATAAAACTTATTTTTGTACACATCCAAATTAACGAGGCAACGATTAATAATTCAAGTGACCAAAACATCAATTTAGACTTTTTTAATCTATCAAGCATCGATATGGTTCTCCTTTAATTTATGTATAGTAATTTCATTATACCGTAACCTGTCTAACAATTATAGCGTTTCACTTATCCTCATTATTGAACGATAAATTAATTCAAAAAAAAGACGCCAAATGGCGTCTTTAAACTGCTTAATTGATTACTTCACTTTTATCAATCCAACCGGTTGTCCCATCACTCATCGTGATAAACAGTAATGTCGAACCGACTTTATTTTTTTGAATAGGATCAATTAAATAACCCGTTTTATTCACGATACCTTCATTTGTAACTCTGGCATCAATATTTTTTACAAATTTATAATTTTTAGATCCATAAACCTTTGACCAAACTTCAGCACCATCTTGAACATGGACGGTCGTTTCTTCAACTACTGTTTCTTGAGCTTCATAAACGCGTCCATTCATGACAAAATCAACTAACCGTTCAGTTGCATGTCCATCATCCCAAGCATTATAAGTCGCTACAAATTGATCATAATTGTGATGGCGTTCATCCGTTGCAAATGCTCGTTTAATCTCAGTAATGACAGCATCTGTATCCTTAACGATTGGTCCTGGTACTTCTTTTTCGTAGTCAAAGTAAAAACCACGAATATCATTTGCATACTCATCTAAATCATATGCAAAGAAAATAATAGGACGTTTTAACGCTGCAAAATCAAAGAAAACAGATGAATAATCTGTAATCAACAGATCACTAATAAGATATAAATCATTAATATCTTCATAATCAGCAACGTTCAGCGCAAAGCCTTCATAATCAGTTAAATCTAATGAGTTAGCAATTAAATAATGCGTTCTAACAAGAACGATAATATCATCGCCAAGTTCTGCTTTCATCTTATCTAAATCAAGATGTAACTTAGCCGTGAAATAATCAGCTTTAACGTATTCATTATCTCTCCAAGTAGGTGCATATAGAATAACTTTTTTGTTTGGATTAATTTCTAAACTTGCTTTAATACGATTGATATCTGTCTGTGTATAATTCGTTAAAATATCATTTCTAGGATAGCCAGAATTAATCATTTGGTTACGGTTCAAACGGAATGCACGTCTGAAAATATCTGACGAATATTCATTTGGCGTAACAGAATAATCCCAACGATCAGAATCTTTTGTAACTTGGCTATGATATTTAGCAGCATCAACGCCAGGCATTGACCCTGTATTTACGTCAACACCAATCGTTTTTAATGGCGTACCATGCCATGTCTGAACAATTGTTGTACCTTCAGGTTTAACCCACCATAATGGTCGACGAACATTCGTAAACCAATATTTTGCTCGAGCTTGTTTGAAAATACCTTTAAATGAGAATCGTGTCACATAGGGAATATGATTTTCTTTAAAATAAGCAACATAATCCTGGTTCACATTCCAGTACATCTTATATTTAGGGTAACGGTCTTTCATGTATTCATAGATAGCTTTTGGATTATCACTATATTTACGACCAAAGAAACTTTCAAATATAATAATATCTTTCTTTGACATTTTACCGATAATACCAAATGCTTTTGGATACCATTTATTAAACTTAACGATCTTTTTAATTTTATTTCTAATTACTTGAACGCTTGGTTCTTGTGGTAATAAGTGATCGCTAATCATTGCTTCAAAAACTTGCTTTGAAGCATCCCCTTGACGACCATACGTACAAAATTTATCATAAAATTCAATCAATTGTTGCGCGTAGGTTGTCTGTAGATGATTAAAATCGCTTAATTCGTCAATTATTTTTGCCGTTGTATCCACAATTGGTCCTGGAACCGTACCATTATAATCGAGATAAACACCTCGTGTATCTTCTGTATAATCTTTTAAATCATATGCAAAGAAAATCATTGGTCGTTTAAGATGTGCGTAATCAAACATTACTGAACTATAATCAGTAATTAACGTATCCGCAATTAAATATAAATCTTCAACTGTTGGATAATTAGACACATCAAAAGTAAATCCTTCAAATTCAGTTAGATCAATTTTATTGGCAACGAAATAATGTAGCCTTACCAATAACACATATTCGTCACTCAATTTAGCTTGCATTTGTTTAATATCTAACTCAAAATCAAATCCGTCTTTATTTCGGTAGGTTGGTGCATATAATACGACCTTTTTATCCAATGGCATGCCAATAGATTCTTTAATTTTAAGGATATCAGTTTCATTATTCTTTTTATAAAGTACATCATTTCTTGGGAAGCCAGAGTGAACAACCTCTTTTTCAAAATTAAATGCGTGACTAGCTGTTTCATCCATATATGGCGAAGGTGAAACAAGATAATCCCAACGCTTAATTCGTTTCATGAAATTATTCTGACGTCCTTTTGAACCATCTTTGAAATAAGGTTCATCAAATCCCATCGTTTTCATGAAGGTTCCATGTAACGATTGAACTTCAACTTGTCCTTTTCGTTTTGCATATTGGTTAGGGAGGTTAGTATTTTCAATAAAATACTTAGCTCGCGCCATGTAATACCAATACTTTTTACTGAAGTAGCGAACTCGTTTACCATTGCCGGTTATTGTTGTATTCGGATCCTTGAATAACCAGACACATTCATAATCTGGCATGTTTTCTTGGACATAATCATAAATGGCTTTTTCATTACCATTGAAATAAGCGCCCCAATAACTATCAAAGACAATCGTTTTCTTCTTTAAAGGTAATAAACGTTGTAGCGGGTAATATAGTGAGAAGTTAATTGCCCGTTTTCGTTTGGTTGCGTCCTGCTTATCCCACGATAATTTTTGGTTTAAAACCAAAAAATTGTTTTTTGTTTCGTATAATGATGTTCTTGCTAAATGATTTGTACGACTTTCTAGCGTTTCTACACGTTCTGGTTCAGTTGTAATTTGCGAACGAACAACTTGGTCAGCACTATAAAAATCAAGATAAAGATTATATTTTGCTGCCTTAATGAAACTGTCTTGTTGTTCATTAATTAAATTCAAATTAACGATTATTTGACCGTTATCATCGACAGTAACGTCATTAAATTGATATTTATATTGTTCCTCTTGATCGATTACACGTAAAACAATTTTTTCTGCTGAACTTTGAAACAATGTATTTTCAGCGATTAATCGTAGCCGACTATTATCTAACCACTGGACATCCATTAGTTTTGAAAAATGTGGTGCGATATTTAGTCCAATCATTTCCTTCATATTCTTTTGAACGAGTAAACTATATTGTGCTATTTCATATTCTTGCGGTTTATCAACATGTTCAAACTCATAGCTTAATTTCAATTCTTTTTCATCAATTAACTGGAGTCTTTTTTGTGTTACAGAACTTAACTCGGCTACTTCAGTTATTGAGAATTCAAATTTCACTTGATGTTCACTAACATTTATTTTTTGTCCACTAATTTGAGGCGCAATTTCATCATCACTATTTTCAGTAACAATTAACTTCGTACTTTCAGGATTATTTAACCATGTAGAGACCACTAATTTACTATCATTCACACTAATATCTTGAATTAGATTAGCTTGAACATTTTTTTCCGTCTTTATTTCATTTGCTGTCAAAGTCATCGCATTAAAAGCTAATGCCCAGTCAAAACTAAAATCAGTTTTAATTTGATAATCATTACCAGAAAAAATATTACTTATAAATTTACGCTTAGGATTAGCTAAAAATTCCGTCACATTAATATTTTTAACTTGATAATTAACTTGTATTTTCCAAATGCCGTTTCCTAATATTTTGTATGCCTCTTGTTGATCAAATGACATTCTAAAATAACGATAGTTACGGTGCTTAAATAAATGACGACGACGCTTGACGGTTTCTCGTTCAAACGTAATTGGCATTTCTTTCCCATTTATAATGTTAATCAAATTAACCGTAAATTTTTCGTCTAATTTTTTTGTAACTTTCAATTGATTGAGTTGCAACCAACCCTTAATAACTATCTCACTTGTCATTTCATCAGAAAAAACATTTAAGATTCGTTGTTCGAATTTTTGTGATTGTCCCACATCAACCGCTTTAGCAACATCTAAAGAGATAGCCGGATCTTCATATTGATAGCGATTATTTTTTTCAACAATTTTTCCAATATTTCTACGACGATAACTATATTTTTTTAAGTCTTTAATATTCCCCTGTAACACAGCAGCATATTGAATTTGATTTTTAATTGATAATTGCTTAAATAATTCTGGATTAATCGTTCTAATAAGTAGGACTGTAATTTTTTGAAATTCTAATATGTAATCTTCTTCCGATTCTCGAATATCTTGCATTGATAGCGGAATATCAGTTGTTAATAATTTCAGATCAAATGCATCCATAACATTTTGAGTTGCCCCATATTTTTTCATGTATGAACGCGTTAACTCTAGCATTTCCAATCGGTCTTTATAATGTTGAATATCATTACCTCGACTTTGAGTGATAGATTTGCTATCACCTTCACGCCAACGCCATTCGTATACAATATCAGTAATAATATCAATATGGTTAGCCAATAAATGAGCTGCCATCATCACAGGAATATCTTCATATAACATTCCCACAGGGTAGCGCAAATTATTGTCGATAAACAAATTTAATCGATAAACTTTATTCCATGAAGTTGTGTCATAAACTAATTCTGGGTGTTCTGCAATTGATGTTTCATAAACAGTATCTTTAATAGCAAATTTATGAATGTAAGAACGTGAACTACGTTTAGAATTAAATCGTTTAACTGCACCAGTTGCCAAGTCTGAATCAGTCATCTTTACCGACCCCATCAAAAGACTGTATGCGTCAACTGGTAATAAATCATCCCCATCTACGAAGGCAATATATTCTCCGGTAGCGGCTTCAATTCCTGCATTTCTAGCAGCACTAGGTCCAGCATTTTCTTTGTGAATTGCTTTAATATTGTCAAAAAGTGATACATACCGATCCATAATTTCGGCAGTCCCATCAACTGATCCATCATCAACTAAAATAATTTCTAATTGTTCATAACTTTGGTTAAGAACTGATTCAATACTTTCTTCAATGAACTCTTCAACATTGTATCCCAAAATAACAACTGAGAGTAATCCATTATTTTTTGTCATTATTAATTGTATTCTCCTTAACAATTCTTTTGTCCAAATATCTAATAATTATATCATTCCTATTTATAATAATATATTTTTTTTATATTACATTCCATGGTATTTAACTGTTCCATAACTTTTTGATCAGTATTAATAACCCCGTTCCATTCAAATAATGAATTGGCCTATCAGTCATATTCATGTATAATTAGAAGGCACAAAATATATTTTATAGGGGAGTTCTAAATTATGAAAATCAGTAAATTCATTGGGATCACATTACTGTTTACAGCACTTGGCTTAGGGATAGCCAGTCACAGTACATCTAGCTCTGTCTCAGCAAAAGTTAAACTATCATCTTCAAAATACATTGCACATGCGCCTGTTAGAATTAAAACGAAAGCTTATAATGTTTATGCTTACCCTCGAACTTTAAATTCAAAATCAAAGTTCATGCACTATGGTTCAAGTTATCATTCAACAACTTTTTACATCACAAAAACGATTAAATTATCAGATGGAAAATCATATTCTTGGCTAGTTAATGGTGCTGGAAAAGCGTATGGCTATATAAATACCAAAGCCACAACCGTTTATGCATCTCCCAAAACAGATAAATCAGATAGTAACCATACACCTGTTAGAATTAAAACAAATGCTTATAATGTTTACAGTTATCCAAGAGCATTACACGGTGCTTCTACATTTATGCACTATGGTACTAGTTATCACTCAACCACTTTCTACATTTCCAAAAAAATTACAACGGCATCAAATGTAAGCTACTCAAAACTAACATATAGTGACGGAACTTTGTATGGTTATGTGAATACTAAAGCATTAACGAATTACGAAACCGTTAAAGATATCAAAACTTCTTCATCAAAAACTAAATATCGTATCACGTCTGACATCTCTAACATTCATAACGCACCACTAAACACTATTTATGGAAATAAAACAACACATTATTCAAAAAATTACTTCGATACTGATTTATATATCACCAAAACAGAAACACGAACACAAGATGGCGCTAAATTTTCATATGTTAAAACTGGGAAAAACGATCTCGGTTGGATTTATAGTGGCTATTTAGCAGCCTGGACACCTGCTACAGATGTTCTTGTTGATATGCATGATGGTAGCCTAGATACAGGCAATAAATTAGCAAATACTGCGGCTACTAATTTCTATCAAAAAAAGCCTAATTATTCTTCAGTTGATGCAACAACAAAATCAGGTAGTACTTATAATGCAACTGGTTCAAAACAATTTAAAACAAATTATTTCTTAACTGCTTCATATAAATCAAGTGGTGATTGGGGTAATATACAAGGATTTGTTATCAATGGTCACTACCTTTATGCATCAATCTCAACTGATTCGAAAAAAGGAACTGGTAAGATTGTCCGTTTTGATACTGATAAGATGAACGCATTAAATCTAAATAATAGTAAGGGATTTGGAGAATTATGGCAGGCTTTTTACTACCTCCGTCAATCGCAATCTCTTAGCTACTACAAAGCAAACTACCCTGCTTCAACTTATAAAGGTAAATATAATTTCTATGTTTCTAAATATAATGCATACAAAAAATATGAATCTATCATTAAAGTCGGTCCTGAATTCATAATAGGCCATGGTCAATCTTTAGATTATAAAACAAATGGTTCAAATAAAGGTCTCTACATGTATCGTGATACAAGCTCAAAATCACTTACTGAATCCGACACAGTAACTATTCAACATATCAATTCGTCAACGCTAGCACCTGATAACTATACTAATATGCAATGGAACGATGGTTATGGTAATTTTATGCAAAGTAATAATTTAACTTTTGCAGATAACAATAACTTCTATTCATACACAATGATTGGTAGCGGATCTGGTTCAGCCGGTAAGTATATTCGAATTTGGAAGGGATCTATAGATGCCGACAATAAAGTCACCGTAAAAGTCGTTGGACAATTAGCCAACCGGGTGGGTGACTCTCCACAATCAATTGCTTATAGTTCAAAAACAAATAAAGTTTACCTCGTAACAGATGACGCTTTTGTCGCTGTTAACGCTTCGAAATTAACAGTTGATAATAATCATAACAGTGCCTTAACAACAAATGATGTTTCGTATACCCGTATCAATTCTTCACGAGAAACTGAAGGGATGCAAATCATTAACGGTTACGCCTACATGTTATTTAATAGAACACCTGAGTTAATTAAGTCAACAACAGCCGGTTATTAATCAACCATTGTTGTAACTATAGTTATCCTAAAAAATAGCAACTACCATTTTAAAAATGATAGTTGCTATTTTTTATTCTAAATTACTATGGCTCGCCTTCGCCTGATCATTTGATACGTTGTCTCTACGACTTACCTTCAGCACTAATGCATCCAGAGCAATATGCACACTTTGATCAAATAGCGTACTCAATAATTGGATTGACTTTACACTATTATCAGCTTTTGTTGCACCAGGCACAACGACAACTGAGTTAGATACTTTCGCTAAAGGAGACTCGCCGTTACTTGTAAGCCCGACTACTTTAACGCCAATTTTCTTAGCACTTTCAGTTGGTTCAAGTACACTCTTAGTTGTCCCAGAGCCAGAAACAGAAACTAGCACATCCCCTTCTGCAATTGACGGTGTAATTGTCTCACCAATTACAAAGACCGTATAACCGATATGCATTAATCTCATTGCGAATCCTTTTGCCATTAACCCAGATCGCCCAGCACCTAAGATAAAAATTCTTTTATCTTTCGTAATTAACTTCTCAGCACCATTTAATTGGTCATCACTAACTTTAGCAATGACCGCGTTAATTTCATCCATTATTTCATCAAGTAAACTCATTTAATAACCTCCATAAATTTTTTTGCCATATCTAATGGTTTCTCATTATTCATTATTTTACCACCAACAATGATTCTTTCCACGATACCTTGAACAGCCAATCTTTTTGCCTGTTCAATATCAATACCACCGGCAACCGCGATTTTTTTTATATTTGGAAATTTAGCATGGAATTCAGCCACCGCTTTTACGGCATCAAAATCTTGATCTTTCTTATCATGTGAGTAATGTAATCCAAAAATGGCTTCATCAAATTTTTGTAATTTTTCAATTTTCGTCTCATCTACTTCCAATAAATCTATCAGAATGTTTTTTTTCTGATTAACCGTTAATTCATAAACTTGTTCAATCGTATCAATTGACGAACTTGCCATAACCGTTAACGTATCCGCGTTAGCAGAGAATCCCTTTTCAAATTCATAAACACCCTCATCAATTGTCTTTAAATCAAATAATACTTCTGATTGATTAACTTTTTCCGTAACAGATTTTAACGCATTTATCCCATAATCTTTAATCAAAGAGGTCCCAACTTCGATGACATTGACAACACCATCTAAGTAGCTGACGCTCTCCATAAGGTCTTCTAACGTAACGCGATCAATAGCGACTTGTAATTTCATTATTCCTGTACGCCTTCCTTTTTATAAAAATCCTGTAGTTCTTTAGGTGTTGGGTAGCCATCATTATCACCTGGTGTCTGAACTTGAAGCGCACCAACTGCATTTCCTCGTAAAACGGCTGACTCCATAGATTTGTTTTCCAATAATGCTGTAATAACGCCTAATGCAAATCCATCGCCTGCACCAACAGTATCCACAACTTTATCCACTTTGAAGCCTTTAATCGTTTTCATACTACCATCTGAATTTTTGATAAATGCACCACTTGCACCTATTTTAACAATTACCGTTTTTGTCCGTTTGCCTTTTAAATAAAAGTCGGCAATTTCTTCTGGATTATCACTGCCCATCAGAATTTTTCCTTCTTCAACACCTGGTAAAACAACATCTGCATAACCTGCCAGTTCATTAACGGTCGCAACCATATAATCTTTACTTTTCCACAATGTTGGTCGTAAATTAGGGTCAAATGTAATGAATTTTTGGTTATCCACAAGGCGTGTTAATAACGTTCTAAATGTTTTTTCGGCCACATCTGAAATAGCTGGGAAAATACCAGACATATGCGCTATTTTAACATCATCTAAATTTATTGCATCAATTCGATCACTTGTTAAATGAGCTGCAGCTGACCCTTTACGGTAATTAAAAGTCTCTGGGTCACCCGTTGATACGAGTTGTTTCAATTGATGCCCCGTCCAATGATTTTCACTTTCGCTAATATAATCGATACCCACACCATGTCCTGAAATAATACTCTTCGCGTATTGGCCAAAAGGTTCTGTTCCAACTCGAGAAACATATTCAACATCATGCCCTAAGCGTTTAACTCCGATCGCTACGTTTAATTCTGCGCCACCTAATATTTTCACATAATTAACTGATTCTGATAAGCTTTGATCCATATCTTTTGAGGCAAATGTAATGATTGGTTCGCCAATTGTTATAACTTCACTCATTATATTTTCTTCCCTTCATGTCTCTTAATTTTAACCGAAAAAGTAATAAACTAAAACTTCATTAATAATTGAAACAAACCACATGATTGGAACACCTCTTTTTAATAAATCTTTTGATTGAACTTTCATATAATCAAGGCCCCAAACATTCCATGATTGCGTGATTCCTGTTGAAACAGCAAGAAGCGCAGGCACATAGAGAAGTGGTAATAAGAAGGCATCATTGAACAACCCGGTTCCCGAAAGAACCGCTGCAGTTGCAGCTCCAGCACCCCAAACATGTAACGGACCTCTGAATAACGCGAGCGGTGCTAATACTCCAAATACAATAGCAAGGATTAAATGGTCATGCGGTAATATCAGACTAAATACATGTTGAAACCTAACAGCGTTCAACTGAGCAGCACCAGCAAACATCACTAACGCCATTAAAAACATAATCAATCCTGCGATATCACCAATCGCTTTTTGAATCGTACTATTCAAGAAGTCGACGAAATTTTTATATCCTTTCATATTTCCAGTAACAGCTATCGCAAACAATGTTGCTAAAGTTAATCCTGGAATAGCATCCCAGCCGAAAATCATATTCATAACGACCGGAATAATTGGTGCAACAAATGCAATTTTTGGTATGGGGCGACTTTCAGAATTTTGTTGTGTCTCACCAATAATTTTTAGATTTGAATCAACATTTTCTTGAGTAAATTTCTTGCGATGTAAAACTAAGAAAATAATTACCGCGATTAATTGAACTGTCATTGCTGTCCAACCGAAGATTAAGTATTGTCCGCCGTATACGGCATTTGGAAAAAATGCTTTAATTTGATTGAATAAAACAACATTAATGTACATTGGTGCCCCAATTGACATGACAAATGCAGTAAGTGCGATGTCTCTTGGAATACCTAGGGATAACATGATTGGTAATAAGATAACCCCTATCGCAATCACAGATCCCACTCCGTATGCGCTTACAAAAATAAACGCTGTTACCAAAACAATTAAAATAGCTGCTATTAATGGTCGTTTTTTCCCAACTTTTTTTGTTGCTTCTGAAATTGCAGGCGCAATCCCACTATCAACAAGAACCCTTCCGAACCATGATCCAAATGCAATATAGATAATTGTCGGTCCATAATTCAATGCTGGTTCAGCAAATACTTTTTGAACTGCCTTATCGAATGGAATTTGTCCAATGATAGACCATAAAATAGCCATTACGAAGAACCCGACCATGATGTTTCCACCCTTTAAAATATAAATAATAAATCCTACAAAAGTGATTAATAATAAAATCGGTATTAGGGTTGCCATAAGCTAGTCCTCAATTTCTTTTTTTAATAACACTATCTGGGATTGAATTAACGCTTTGTTATCCATCGGATATTCAAGAGCGAAAGCCACTTTTTTTGGTAGATGGGCTAAAATAGCTCGCCAATCAAACATTCCTTCATCTAAATTTTTCGACGTCATTAAGTTTCCAGCATTATTAATAACGTTTTTCAAATGGATATAGTCCGTGTATTGTGAAAGCTCATCTGCACTCTGAATAGCATCTTGTTTCGTAAAAGCCCAATTACCAAGATCATAAACATAACCAACAGGCACATTTTGTCGTTTAGCACTTTCTAAAAATGTCGTTAATGCCTTAACACTGCCACTTAATGCAGTTTGATCATTTTCAACATTCATTGTTATTTTGTCTAAAGGAAATTCACTAAAAGCCTGCTTTAAATCTCCAGTAAATGCCGCAAAATTTCCAATATTAAATTTAATTTTTTTGATTCCCATAATTAAACCTTCTTGAAAATAAGTAACTAATTTAGGGTTTAACGTGCCATTGTCTAAAAAAACTTGATCAGGAACACTATAATTAACAATTAATCCGTATTGTTTTGCTTTTTTTGCAACTTTGGGTAATTCACTATCTAAATCTTTAAAATATTCACGTCTAACTTCGATACCGTCAACACTTAATTTTGAAACGCGATCAACCAATTCATCCTGTTTAATTCCATTTTCTACATCATTCTCAAAAATCCATGTATTTAAAATAACTGTCATCATTTTTCCTCCAATATTAATATTTATTGAGTTTCTTTACCCTATTCATTAATGTCTCAAAATTCATGTCCTCGAATTTTTCTGCATTTTTATTATCAAAATTTTCTCGTTCTATCTCGTTAAAATTTTCTGCTAAGTAATATGCCGTCAAATAGGCTGCAAGGTAATTCTTAGCCGTTTTCACCATGTTTTCATCCTCAAACTTAGCCTCTACAGTTGTAGAGGCAAAGCCCAACGCAAATTTATCAACATCTAAAAAAGTTCTTTTATCCATTTTTAGCGCCTCCAATTCATTATCTATTAACAAGTTAGGTAAACGTTTACATGGATAGTATATATGCAGTATTCCATAATTGCAAGTCTTAAATATAAATATATATTTCTAAACAAGGTAAACGTTTACTCCAGTAAGGTATCTAGCCTGTTTATTTTTTTAACTTTAAATTACATTTTAAGGACAATAAAAAAAGACTTACCCTTGAGCAAGTCTTTTCCATATTAGTATCTACTTAAATTCAGCAGGTATAATTATTTTTTTATTTTTCGTATTTGTTTCACCATTTAATTCATTCAACAATAATTCTGCTGCACTAGCACCTAGTAAAAAAGGATTTTGATTAATCAACGAAGTTCCTGAATTAATCGCTTTTATGACTTCAGTATCTGAAAATCCCGTTACCGCTACCCGTTGATTGACCATGAATCCATCAGCGATAATTTTAGGTAGTAAGTAAAGCAACCAACGTTCCTTCAACGCAAATACAAGCGTTCTTTTATCATCACGTATTAATCTATTTTTCAGTTCAGCATATGTTTGATTTAATTTTGTATCACCATCTATAACCTCAATCACCTTAGTGTCTGGACTGACCGAATTAATTCCGTTATACCGCTCTTCCCGAGTTGAAATACCTGTCACTTCACCAGTAATGATAATGACTTGATCAAATCCTTGATTTAGATAATATCTTGTTACTTGTTGGCTAATATCAAAGTTATTTGTAACAACATTAGCTAAACTAGAATCAGAAAGTTCACGATCAACAATAACAATGGGCATGTCTCGTCTAACCGCATCCCTTAAATCGGCTTCTTTTCTAAGTATTGGTTGCATGATTAGTCCATCAAACGATTTTTCGCCAATAATTTTAAGGATACCTTGTTCTTTATATTTATTAGAATCGGAATCAAATAAAACCGCTGTATAACCTTGTGCATCTAAAATTGAGCTAATACCTTTAAACATTTCTGTGGCAAAATAATCATCCACATCTGAAACAATTGTAGCAATCATTCGACTTTTTTTTGTAATCATCTGTCTAGCCGCGTCATTAGGGACATAGTTTAATTCTTTAATCACATTTTGGACTTTCAATGCTGTCTCTTTAGACATACGCTCTGTTTTACCATTCAAAAAACGTGATACAGTTGCGATTGAAACATCTGCCTTACTTGCAACATCTTTTATATTCGCTTTAGTAGCCATTTTTTCATCCATTCATTAATTATATTATTTCGTCTAGTTTTCCTTTTATTCCGTTGCTAAACTATCTATATATTACCATACTGCTCAATTTATTAGAAAATACCTCACTAAAATAGTAAATAAAAAGGATAATTCTACTTAAAATTCAGAATTATCCTTTTTATTTATTATTTTCACGTTCCGCTAGTTCGAGGTAACGATTGTACCAGATATCTATATATTCTTTAGAAAATGGCCCTTTCCCGTTATCTATCCAGTCCACAAGTGTTCGGACGTTATACTTCAATATCTTATCGATATCGTCAGAATATTCCCATTTTTTCCCGTGTTCTGCATATTCATCTACATCCAATAACCGTTTCTCACCATCTGGGAAAACTTTGACATCTAAATCATAATCTATATATTTCAAAGCTTCCTTATCTAACGTGGCTGGTGAAGCCAAATTACAATAATAAGAAACGCCGTTATCACGTATCATGGCTATAATATTAAACCAATAGTGTTTATGAAAAAAGATAATTGCTGGTTCTCTGGTCACCCATCGCCGGCCATCTGCTTCGGTCACCAATGTATGATCATTACACCCAATAATCATATTCTCACTTGTTTTCAACACCATCGTATCACGCCATGTTCGATGCAAACTACCGTCGTGTTTATAACTCTTTATGGTAATGAAGTCGCCCTCTTTAGGCTCCTTTGACTGATTACTCATCTCTACCAAAACCCACTTTCTAAACACGTAGTGCATTTTACATCGATTGCATGAATATTATACCAAAAAAAGAACTATTTTACTAAAATTTATTTGAAGAAAGGCTGATATATTTGTCCCAAATTTTTTGTTGTACTTTAGGAACTGCAATCTGGTCAAAATCTTTTTCAAGTATGAATTCGCCAGGAAAATAACTTAAGTCAAACGATTTACTTTTCACGGTAAATAATTCAATTAACCATTTTTGATGGGTAAAGGTATGTTTTACGACGGAACCTTCTAATGCTGAAAAAATCAACTTATGGTTCAAATTATCTTGGCTCCATTGGCCTAATTTTATAACTAAATCATCCGTTAATAACACGTCTCCTGGTTTGTCTTCCAGTTCTTCCAGCTTAATTAAAGGAAACGCTAATAAATTTGCGAGCATCCCTTTACTAGAACGTTTCTCAAATAAATACCCTTTTTTTGTTTCAATTATCAAAGCAATATAGGGCATTTCAACTGGTCGCGGCTTCTTTGATTTCACTGGATAATCAAGTTCTTTACCATCTAAATAAGCTTGATTAAACGACTTAACTGGAGAATGTTCAGAATCTGGATTCTTAGCACTCATGTAACTTGAACCCAAATCCATGACAGCTTGGTTAAAGTCTCCAGGTCTTTCTTTAGAAATAATTTGTTGAATGACTTTTTCAAAAATAAGTCGGGTCTGTGGTTTCGCAATATCATCTTCTATCTCAAATAAGCGTGAAAATACACGAAAAGCATTACCATCAACGGCAGGAACAACTTCGTTAAAAGCAATACTTGCGATTGCTCCGGCAGTATATGGCCCAATTCCAACTAAATTTTGCAGTTCCTTAGCTGTTTGCGGCCATTGCCCAGAATAATCTTGAACAACTTGTTTTGCTGCTTTTTGCATGTTTCGAACTCTTGAATAGTAACCGAGTCCTTCCCATGCTTTTAAAATACGTTCTTCTGGCGCATTAGCAAAATTTTCAACACTCGGAAACCATTCCATAAATCGTTCATAGTACGGAATAACCGTATTTACTTGTGTTTGTTGGAGCATAATTTCTGATACCCAAATATGGTAGGGTTCATGGTCTCTGCGCCAAGGAAGATCCCTTTTTTCACTATCATACCAAGTTAACAATGCCTCTTGAAAAGCTGTGATTTTTGCGTCATCCCACATTATCATTCAAGCGCCTCATCTTGTTCTTTCAGCTCAATATATTCATTAATATCATCAAACTGAAACCCTTTTTGAAATAGCCCCTGTTTAACTTTCATGGCGCGCTGACTACCTTCCAAGCGACGTTGCCGTTTCCAGACTTTATCCCCTTGTTTAACAAGTGCATCCCATTCGGCTTCGGGATCAATTTCAAGTTCTAAGGCATCCATTATTTGTGAAATGTCATCAGACTTAAAGCCTTTAGTCATTAATGCCTGACGAACCTTGTTCTTTAAATTACTAAACGATTGATCGTGGTAATGCTTAACTAATTTTTCGGCGACTTTAATTCCATTTTCTAATTGGTCATCAACTGGAAATTCTTCTAAGGCTTCATCAATACTTTCAGCTGCAACACCTTTTAATCGTAACTTTTGGCGAATGACTGTTGGTCCTTTATCCGACGTGTGCATCATTGTTCTAACGTAACTTTTAGCATATTCAAGATCATTTACTAATCTAAATTCATATAACTTTTCGATTGTTTCTTCAATCGCGTCTTCCGTAATTTCATGTTTCTTCAAATAATCCTTAATCTCTTTTACGGTTCGCATTTGCGTTGATAAATAGTTTAACGCTTTTGAATACGCTTTTGAACGATCATCTGCATCAGCAATTTGTTTAATTAATGCCTCATCTAATTCCATCCCTTTAGCAAGATGAAATGAAATAAGAACTTCTTCCCCAATTGGAAAAGCATATTTTTCATCCAGAAAGACATTATATCGTCCAGCACGTTTTTGTGTGGTTATTTTTGTGATTTTTTTTGTCATATAGACTCCTTTAAATGCTTATCTTGTTATTATATCTTTGAACTGCCAAAATGCCAATATTCCTGTGTTATAATAAGAAAAAAGCAATAAGGAGTTTATAAAAATATGTCAGACAATCAAGAATTTGGATCAGAAATTGAAGCCGGTTCACGTTTTCCTTTAACTATTAAACGCTTAGGTATTAATGGTGAAGGCATCGGCTATTACAAACGTAAGATTACATTCGTACCTGGTGCTCTTCCAGACGAAGTCGTTGTAGCAGAAGTCACTAGTGTTGCAGATTCTTATATCAACGCTAAAATTCATAAAATTCGTAAACAAAGTCCTGTTCGCGTTGAACCAAAAGACGCAACATACAGTGAAGTCGGCGGAATTGAATTAGAACATTTAAACTACAAAGGCCAATTAGCTTTCAAAAAAGATGTTATCGTACAATCTTTAGAAAGATATAAACCGCGTGGTTATGAACACTATGATTTAAAAGAAACTATCGGTATGCAAAATCCATATGAATACCGTAATAAAGCGCAATTCCAAGTTCGCGAAAAAGATGGTCACGTCATCGCTGGACTTTACAAACCAAAGAGTCATGATTTAGTAGACTTAAAAGAATTCAGTACGCAACGTCCTACAACAATGCTTGTTATTCGTCACGTTGTTGCGTTATTAGAGGAACTCGGAATTCCTATTTACAATGAAGAAGCTAAATCAGGTATTATCAAAACGCTTGTTGTTCGTGAATCTTTTGATACCGGTGAGGTTCAATTAACCTTCATCACAAACTCGGCAAAATTACCTAAGAAACGTGAACTAGTTATGCATATCTTAGAAGAATTACCTATGGTTACTTCTGTCATGCAAAATATCAACAAAGGTGAAACATCACTTATTTGGGGTGACGAAACCATTAATATCGCTGGCCAAGACTTCATCATGGAACGTCTTGGTAAAATGAAATTCAAATTATCAGCACGTGCTTTCTTCCAATTAAACCCAGTTCAAACTGGCGTTTTATACGATGAAATCAATAAAGCTCTTAACTTAGATAAAAATGAATCATTAGTTGATGCTTACTGTGGTGTTGGTACCGTTGGCCTTTATGTTGCCCATGGTGCTAAAGAAGTTCGCGGTATGGATACAACACCTGAAGCGATTGAAGATGCACGAGAAAATGCTGTTCTATCACATCAAGAAAATACCACATATGAAGTTGGTAAAGCTGAAGATATCTTACCTAAATGGTTGGAAGAAGGTTTCGTACCTGATGCCCTAGTTGTTGATCCACCACGTACTGGTTTAGATGATCAATTAATTGAAGCCATCAATAAGAGTCGTCCTAAAAAATTTGTTTATGTATCATGTAATCCATCGACACTCGCAAAAGATTTAGAATTGTTAACAAAATCATACCGCGTTGATTATATTCAACCCGTTGATATGTTCCCACAAACATCAAAAGTTGAAGCCGTCGTTAAATTATCACGTCGTTCTTCAGGAAAATAAAGCAAAAAAAGAAGCCATAAAATGGCTTCTTTTTTTGCTTTAACTATTCGTTCGACCAACTAAGACGCTACCATAAGCCCAATAGGTCTTTCCTGTTTCAATAACTGTAAAACGGTACATATATGAATCTTCTTTACCATTTTCTTTAATTGTAGCCATGCAATCTACATTAACTGCTTTACCTCTAATTGTAGCATCACTTGCTCTTCCTGTTGTTACTGATAAATATGCTGAATTATAAACATGATTATGCAAGTAGTAAGTGCTTGTCGTACTTACGGTTCCAGTCTGTTTAAGTGACTTATAAGTAATTGATTGATTAAATGTTAAGGCCTTTGAATAAACCCAATATTTATTTAATCCTGATTTAATTTGATACCAAGTTGTTCCTTGGCTTCTATTTTCTGCTCGAGCTAATAATTTCACTGTTTGCCCAGTTAATTGTGTTGAAGAACCATAGTTAACCGTATTATCAGTAGAGTTCTTAACTGAGTTATAAAGCATATATTTATTACTATTAACTTTTGCAGTTTCTGAACCAGATGCACTATGCATTTCTAAATTAACTAGTGCATCCTTATTGACTGCTCCTGTGTAAACCCAATGATCATCTGAACCAATTTTAATACGATACATCGTTGATTTAGCACCATTATAATCAGTTATAACGGCTTTTTGATTAATTGTATATGTTCTATTTTTATAATTGGCTGAATCACCTGTCTTTTTAGATAGATAATCTGAATTGTATACATGATCATGTAACTGATATGACTTACCATTAAATTTAGCTGAAACATTCATTGGTGAGTAACTTACTTTTCTTAATTTTAAGGCGTCACTATAGATCCAATATTTTGTGGATGTCCCTTTAACACGGACGCGATACCAAGTAGTGCTACCATTTTTAACACCACGCATATCTGCATACAATGTTTTACCGCTTAACTTGCTGCTTGAACCTTTATCGACTGCGCCGACCGTCCCTTTAACATGGTTATAAAGACGGTAACTTGTATTATTCATCTGAACAGTTTCTGATCCAGCTGCACTGTGATATGCGACCTTCACACCTAATTGTGTGTAGTATTCTTTGATTAAATCATACAAGTCTGACATTGAATATGACTCATTAAACCATTTATTACCAGATTCGCTATAGTAACCAACTGGATCACCATGATCAGTTGCACCTAAATACTTACTGACATCTGCATGTGCCCAAACTGTTGCGCCCGCTCCATGATTGCTAGCAGTTGCTAAACTTGGTTTCAACCCATATTGTTGTAAAATATAGGCAGTATAGTAGGCGGCATTATTAACTTCTCGTGCAAATGCCGACTTGCTATGAACACGCGTTTCTTCAAATTGCACGAAACGTTGGTTACCTTTAGGACCAGAGCCCCATGACATGACGTTCGTTTTTGCAATATTAATAATATTATGATCGTCAACAAAACTGTGCACAAATGCATTACCATAATTGGCTTTCATAAAAGCCATTTCACCATATATGGTAGATGATGGGTTAGCTGTTTCATGAACAACAACACCTTCTGGTTTACCTTGACGATAAGTCATATCATCGGTTGGAAAACCACCCCAGATAGCACTTGTAATCTCATTTGGTGCAATATGTTGAGAATGTATATAATTATTTACCTTTGATGAAGCCGAAACTGATTGATTCATTAATCCAGCCGCTACAATCCCCAAAACAATGGCAAAACCCATTACTATTTTTTTCTGCATTTTCAATAACTCTCCTATTTTTTTATTGCTATCCCTTAGCAATATTAGTTCAACAACCTAATAAATTAATGTTTATTAATGGCTCCCTTATAGACCCAATGATTAGTAGATCCAATTTTGACTCGGTACATCGTTGATTTAGACCCATTGTAATCAGTAATAATCGCTTTTTTATTAATTGTATAAGTTCTATTATTATGTGTTTTTGATTGACCTGTCTTTTTAGATAAATAATCTGAATTATAAACATGATTATGTAACTGATATGATTTATTATTAAAATTTCCTGTATTTTTTACTGTAGAATAACTTGTTTTTCTTAATTTTAATGCTTGTTTATAGATCCAATACTTCGTTGATGTGCCTTTAACTCTTACTCGATACCAAGTTGTGCTACCTTCTTTTACGCCACGCATGTCCGCATAGACTGTCTTACCTGTCAACTTAGCAGCCGCACCTTTATCACGACTACCTGCTGTTCCTTTAACATGATTGTAAAGACGGTAACCAGTATTAGCTACTTTGACTGTTTCAGAACCGGCTGCGCCATTATAAGCGACTTTAACGGTATTATCTAAACTAGCTAAATTATATCTAGAAATTAAGTTATTTAATTTTTTACCGTAGGCACTACTTGTCGAGTATTTTAAACTCAATGATGCTGTTGCTTTTTGATAAGTACTAGCTTTTTCACGCCATGTACCTGAGTAATACTTAGCATCCCAACTTACACCGTTACGTAAATGGTTGGCATAATCTTGAATAGATGCTTTAGCATTTGGGTATTTTTTAAATTTAGACACCGCATAATAAGCTTTCCCTTTGCTATTATATTCCAATGATTTAACTGAATATGATTGTCCCTTATAGGCACCCTTCATACCAAAAAAATTATTAGCCTTTTTTGCCAACGTACTTTGACCCCAAGAAGATTCAAGAATCATCTGTGATAGCATCACTGATGGATACAAGTTTTTATCTTTTGACACTGCTTGAATCGTTGGTCCATTCTTTTCAATGAGAGCCTTTGTTTGGGCAGTCGTGGCTGCCGTAACTGTTGATTCATTTTTACTTTGATTCCCAATTGGTAAGTTTATTGAGCTAAATCCCGTAATAGCAACAAATGTTACCGTAACTAATTTTGTTAACAACTTTTTATTTTTCATATTTCCCCCTATTTTTCCGAAATTATCAGCTTTAATTATATCAAATTTGCATGTCTAATAACGCCTTTTTCCGTTACATTATGATTACAATTAGTAACGCATAATGCCTCTATTAGTATGCGCCCAACTACACGTTTTTTTGATAATTGAGTCGTCAGGTGATTCATCAGAATACCCTTTCAACGTGTAGATGGCTAATAAATGCTTAACTTCCTTAATGAAATCTATTTTATCCACATAGGTATCACGTCTGTTCTGAACTAAAGATAAGATAGCATCATGATATCTAAATTGGGGTGTTGGATTTTCAAAACCAAGTTCTGCAGCTATTTTACTGGCCAAAGAAACTTGAATATCTGTAAAAAGATGCGCTAAATTTAATTGCTTTAGAAATTGCGAATACTTACTTTGAACTCTAATTCTTAATCCATTGTTGAAAAATAAATCAGTTCCATTTTCTACATCGGAAATATTAGCAAGATGGTGTCCTGCCGTCCATGAGGCATCCCGTTTTGATGGCCCACTATCTGGAAATAACTGATACATACCACATGTGTAAGGTAGAGCTTGTTTCTTTTCAACTAATGACACAATCGCACGCATTGCGACAAAAGTTAGAATTTTTTCATTAATCAAGCGATTCACAAAATTTGTTGTTGTGTATTTACATAATAAAATATCTTTATGCTTATCAAAAATAATGGATCGTAAATCATCCCGTCTGTGTGTTATATGGTGAATATACAAAGTTGTCTCCATGTTCACTTGATAGTTATCCGTTACAATTCCATGTTCTGTAAAAAAATGATCATCCGTAACGTCTATTATTGGATGATTCTCCAACAAGTTTCGCCAATATTGAGACCCAACAGTCAATAAGCGTGTTTCTGGATAATCTATAATTTCTTTAAAATCCCGTTCTAATTCATTCTCCAAGTTCAATAGCCTACTCCTTTTCTTACTTTCATTTAACAACTTATCCTATGTTACAGATTTAATTGTAACTAATCTTGTGTGAACTTAAGTCTAATTGTTAAGTTTATCTTAAGAAAATTAATAGTCTACCTTTAATTCTTAAATGCTCATCAAAAACCCATAAATACGCTCATTTCGTCGTCTATTTTAAAATTGAATAACCTCGTATTCTAATTAAGAACCTTGGCCAAGGGATCTTAAAAGAAACGAGGCAACTCTACTAATATGTCAAATCAAATAAACCCAGGTCTAGCTTTTCTACTGAAAAATGACCGTGAAAAACTTATCTTTGGTGTTCTAAAAAGAATGTCGATTAATCAATCGCATGCTTCATATGACGATTTCGTACAAGAAGCACGATTAGCATTCAGCGCTGCATATGACCAATACCCTAAAACTATTGAAGATAATGAACAAACTTTCATGGTTTACGCCTATCAACGTGTCTACTGGCGACTTCTTGATTTAATTAATCGACAATCTAATCAACAAACGCATTTAGAACCTAATAAGGATGATTCAACTAATCCAACTGATTCCATCATTGATTTAACCCTCCAAACACAAGATACTATCGCTGAAAAATTATTTACAGAACACCTTTTTAAATCACTCTATGACCTCTGTTCAAACGCCGAACAACATTATCTAGTCGATTGTTATATTAGACACAAAACAGTCACAGAAATTGCTGCCAGTCATCATGTTAGCCGTCAAACAGCCTATAACTGGCGTAATAGCGTCGGTCGGAAAGTACTTTTAGTCATTGCTCAAATGAATCAAGAATAAATATCAGTATTTGCTTTACAAAATGGTTAACCGATTCTTTATTATCTATGTAAGGCGTCGCGGCACTTATCAAATATAGACACACAAAGGAGAACATATATGAGTAAAACTTGGGTAAAAACAAACGTTATCGTTGAGGGATTAAGTTCTGACGGCTCTGAACGTAAACGTTCATTCGCTAACATTACTGAAAATGCCTCTAACGAAGCTATTGCACAACTCGGCGCTACAGTTGCTTCATTAACTGGTGATAACACCGTTAAAATGACCATCCGCACAGAATCAAGTCTTTTAGCTTAATCAAACCTAAGGAGGAAATTATATGAAACAATTAGATTTAGCATTTAAAAATGAAGCGGGTAAAACGCGCCATATGAAATTACGTTACGTTAATACAGATTTAGATCCAGCAACCGTTAAGAAAGCCATGGATGACATTACAGGTTCTGATTTATTCCATCGTGATAACGAAAAAATGTTCGTAACCCCTATCTCAGCACAATTTGTTGAAACCATTGAAACACCAATCTACACAAACGATTTAGTTTAACCGTAAAAGCCAACTTAATTGTTGGCTTTTTTTGTACCCTCATAGCACCTATCAATTGCCTTTTAACATCATATTGGCTATTCTAAAATTTAGGGGGATTGTAATGAATAAAATAGAAGATAAAAAAATGACGTTTTTCACGGTTTTCTTGTTAGGAATTAACGGTATTATTGGATCGGGGATTTTCTTATTATCTGGTAAAATTTATAATGATATTGGACCACTCAGTATCTTTACAATTATCGCTGCAGCATTAGCAGTCACCATGATTGTGCTCTGTTACGCAACACTAGCAAGTAAATTTTCGGAAGATGGTGCGGCTTGGTTATATGCCTATAATGCATTCGGTAAATTTACTGGTTTTCAAGTTGGTATATTTACTTGGATATTAGGCGTAGTGACTTTGTCAGCCGAAATTGCTGCGTTACTAACTGTCTTAAAAATACTTTTTCCAGCATTACAACAAACGCTTATTTATGATGTTTCAGCAATTGCCTTAGTCATTATTCTAGGCATCATTAATTATTTTGGAACAGCTATTCTAGATTTCGCAGACAATCTGTCTTCTGCAGCTAAAGTATTTATCATGTTACTCTTTATTATTGTCGGTGCTTTCTTCATTAAGGATGCTCATTTTACGCCCATGATTCCGACTGATATTCACAGTAACACTCAGTTATTTACGAAATTTAATACAGCATTTGGTGTCATTTTTTATATGTATACTGGCTTTTCATTTTTACCGATTGCTGCTGCTAAAATGGATAATCCGGAAAAGAATATTCCGAAAGCACTATTAAGCGTTATTGCAACGGTGACTTTATTATATGTTTTACTTCAAACGGTTGCCGTGGGTATCCTTGGCCCTAACTTAGGATCGTACTCATTACCAATTGCTGCGGCATTCAAAAGTATCTTTGGTCAGTGGGGTTATATGATCATTATCATTGGGATGTTGATCTCTATTCTTGGGGTTGCCATCTCAGTATCATTCAATACACCTATTGTGGCTGCATCGCTAGCAAATGAACATCAGCTTTTACCAAAAATAATCGGTAAGCAAAGTAAACACAATACACCGGTTATCGCAATCATTGTGACATCTATCACAAGCATCCTCCTGCTACTTAGCGGTAGTTATTTATTCTTAGTATCATGCATTGTCTTTGCATCGTTTGTCCAATATGTACCAACAATTCTAGCAACATTTAAATTCAATAATGATCCAAATTTACCAAAAGGTTTCAAATTACCAGGTGGTCCAATTATTCCAAGCCTTGCATTAATTATCTCACTTTACTTACTGTTAAGTTTTAATTGGAAAATCATCTTATTCGGCGTTATCGTGTTAGTACTAGGGTGTTTACTCTACTGGTTTGATAACCGAAAAAAATAACCATTGATTTTGAAAGTTCAAAACCAATGGTTATTTTTCTATTAAATTTTGTAGATATTCATGACTTTCCAACATTTCGCGACAATCATTTTGATTTTCTAAATCAATTTCGTAAATAGTCGTTGCATTTGGATTAAGCAAAGGATATGCTAACTTCCAATCAATCTTGCCTTTTCCTAAAGTTAAACTATCATGAAATTTACCCATTGAATCGACTAAGTGATAATGGACGATATTTGGCATTAACCGTTTCAAACTCGCTTGTAAGTCAGTATTACTACCTGCTTGTTTAATAAAGGCATGCGATGTATCAAATGCTAAGCGATACCCTTTTTGTAGAATAAACTGATCCATCTCTTCAGACCCATAATAAAATAAATCAGAAATCGAATTCTCAAACATGACGTTATTTTGTCCATATTTTTGATAATAATCCATCCGATTAAATAACGCTGATTCCGCAACCTCAAAATTAGGATATTCAGCAATAATTGTTGGCGTTTGTCGATTATATGAACCATGAATGAGGGTTTGAATTGATTTATCTTTTGCGAGCTGAATCAATGTCTCAGTACTTTCTCTAACAAAACGATATAACCTAGGATCAGCTGTTTCGGAAACGGCTAATTCAACAGATTGTTCACCAACCTTCATTGGATGATGCATGACAATCTTCTTCGTAGTTGCCTTCACCTCATCAATCTCATCTGATAATCGTTTTAATCCATCTCCAGAAACATCAAATTCATTTAGATAGAATTCAAAAATATCTGGATTATGTTGTAACCGATCATGGAGTTGAATTGGGTCAGTTCCCGCCTTTAATCCTAATGGTATTGTCATTTGAATCATCTCCTTGGTACTATGTTAGCATTAAATTGGGTGAAAATAAAAAGGAGTGACTTCTAATGATTCAATTTCTCAAATCACTAGAAAACTCCCCTTTTCTATACTTCAATTTTAGCCATAAATTCATGTAAAGCATCTTGCCAACTTGGTACTTCAAATCCCGTTGCTTTAACTTTACTCAAATCCATAACTGAATGTCTAGGTCGGTATGCCTTTTGTGGATATTCTTCAGACGTTACTGGACTTATTTCAACTACTTCATCCTTTAAAATCTCACTAGCAAATTCATACCAAGTACATGAATTATCATTAGAAAGCTGATATAACCCATAAGGAATATTTTTTTGAACTGCATATAACATAAAATCAGCCAGCGTTCTAGTCCAAGTTGGCCGTCCAACCTGATCACTAACAACAGTCAGATGATCATGAGTTTTAGCTAAGTTTAGCATCGTATAGACGAAGTTCTTTCCATATTCGCCAAAAACCCATGATGTACGGATAATATAATACTTACTCATTATTTTAGCAACGGCTTCTTCTCCAGCTAACTTCGTCCGACCATATTCATTTTTAGGCGCAGTGGGTGTTTTTTCTGTATACATTTGATCATTAGTCCCATCAAATACATAATCAGTACTAATGTAAACTAACGTAGCACCCACAGATTCTGCTGCTGTGGCAATATTCTGAGTACCTATAACATTAACTTGTTCATTAATAGCTTTACCAGGTTCTTCTTCAGCATTATCAACAGCTGTATAAGCTGCACAGTGGTAGACAATTTCTGGGCGATTATCTAAAAAATAATTATTAACTGCTTTTGAGTCAGTAATATCTAAATCTTTAGAACCAGTTCCTGTATATACAATCTTTTTTTCATCTAATAAATGACTTAATTCTGTTCCTAATTGACCATTTACACCCGTAATTAATATTTTCATAATTAGCTCCTTCAAAAAAAGAATGGACTTAAGTCCATTCTTAGTTATTATTGTCCATTTTTTGCATAATTTGCTTCAACTGCATCTTTCTCAGCTTTCCACCAATTTTCATTATTTCGGTACCAATCAATCGTATCTTGTAATCCTGATTTAAAATCAGTAAATTCAGGATTCCAACCAAGCTCTTCACGTAATTTTGATGAATCAATAGCATATCGTAAATCGTGTCCTGGGCGATCTTTAACGACATCATAAGCATCTTTAGGTTGACCCATTAATTCTAAAATCAACTCCAAAACAGCCTTATTATCTTGTTCACCATCCGCACCAATCAAATAAGTTTCACCAATACGACCCTTATTTAAAATAGCCCAGACAGCACTTGAATGATCATTAGTATGAATCCAATCGCGAACATTTTTACCAGAACCATATAACTTAGGCCGGATTCCACTCAAAACATTAGTAATCTGTCTTGGAATAAACTTCTCAATATGTTGGTATGGTCCATAATTATTGGAACAATTTGAAATTGTTGCCTGTAAATTGAATGAACGCACCCATGCACGAACTAATAAATCTGATCCAGCCTTTGTTGATGAATATGGACTGCTTGGATTATAACGTGTTTCAGGTGTGAATTTTTCACCTTCACCTTCCCCATGACCGGGTAAATCTTCGCGTAATGGTAAGTCTCCATACACTTCATCAGTTGAAACATGATGGTAGCGGACATTGTATTTACGACAAGCTTCTAGCAATGTATATGTTCCGATAATATTAGTTTGAATAAAAGGTGATGGATCTTTTAAAGAATTATCATTGTGACTTTCTGCAGCGTAATGTACTACCGCATCTGTTTTGCTAACAAGTTCATCAACTAGTTTAGCGTCAGTAATATCTCCCACTACTAGCTCAACACGATCAGCAGGTAGTCCAGCTAAATTTTCTTTATTTCCTGCATAAGTTAATTTATCTAACACGGTAATGTGAACATCTGGGTGGTTATTAACCACATAATGGACAAAATTAGAACCAATAAATCCGGCCCCACCTGTTACAATAATATTTTTCATTTAAAAACACCTCTCCTATTTAGATTTCTCCATACACAAACGGATTGTCTTTTTCAAACTCTGTAAACGTTGGTTGTGCAGCATCTTTTTCAGATGTAATTGCTTGGTCAAAATCAATAGGCCAATCAATATTTAGTTCAGGAGTTTTAAATGAAATCCCACCATCTGCTGCTGCATTGTAGTAACCATCACATTTATAAAGGAAATTAACATCATCTGTTAATGTTACAAATCCATGGGCATACCCTTTAGGAACTAATAATTGGCGATGGTTACTTGCAGAAAGAATATATCCTTCCCACTGTTTATAAGTAGGTGAACCTTTTCGAACATCGACAATAACATCTAGTACTGCCCCTGTCACGACCCGAATTAATTTAGTTTGTGCAGCTTCTCCACGTTGAAAATGAAGTCCTCTTAAAACGCCAGCTTGTGTTGATAATGAATGATTATCTTGGATAAAATCAATATCTATTCCAGCTTCTTTGAAATCTTTGTCTGAATATGACTCCGTAAAAAAGCCGCGATTATCACCAAATACTGCTGGTTCAATAATCTTAACATCTTGTAACTTTGTTGTTGATACTTTTAATTTACCCATTACTTTTTATCCTCTTCTTCTGCGATACGTAACATGTACTGTCCATAATCATTTTTTTTGAGTGGTTGTGCTAGATCAATTAATTGTTCGCGTGAAATATAACCCATTCGATAGGCGATTTCCTCTAAATTAGCTACTTGCATATTTTGCATTCTTTGAACAGTTTCAATAAACTGCCCTGCTTCAAGTAAACTTGCATGTGTCCCTGTATCAAGCCAAGCAAATCCACGTCCCATAATTTCAACATGTAGTCTTCCTTTTTCAAGATAGACCTTGTTAACATCCGTAATTTCAAGTTCGCCACGTGGTGACGGCTTAATATTTTTTGCTATATCAACAACTGAATTATCATAAAAGTATAAGCCTGTTACTGCAAAATTACTTTTAGGGTGATCCGGTTTTTCAACAATCGAAATTGCTTTATGGCTCTCATCAAATTCAACAACACCAAAACGCTCGGGATCACGCACTTGATAACCAAATACGGTAGCCCCCTCAGTTTGATTTGCAGCCCGTTCAAGCATCTTAGTCATACCTGGACCATAATAAATATTATCACCTAAGATGAGCGCAACGCTATCATTACCAATGAAATCAGCACCAATAATGAATGCTTCTGCTAATCCATCTGGTGTAGGTTGAACGGCATACTCTAAATTAATGCCTAATTCAGAACCGTTGCCCAATAATTCTTGAAAACGTGGCGTATCTTCAGGAGTAGAAATAATTAGAATATCCTTGATACCTGCCAACATTAATGTTGATATTGGATAATAGATCATTGGTTTATCATAAATCGGCATCAGCTGTTTACTTGATGCACGTGTCAATGGATATAAACGAGTCCCACTACCTCCGGCTAAAACTATTCCCTTCATACACTTTTCCTCCTAAAATATTCTAATTAATTTTTGTAAATGGTAGCTACAATAACTACTTAACACAGCTTTTAAAAATAAAAATCATTATTTATTTAATATCCTTCTTAAAACCAATTTTTTAACATAATTTGTTTCGTCATATCTAATAAATAAGAAATAGAATAATGTACTTGCTAGAATAAATACAACAGCAGATGCTATCAAAATACTGAAAATCCCTTGAATTACAATAATTTTTAGTAAATACGAAATTATTCCTAATTCTATTCCAATTATTCCCATATAACCAAAATATTTAAGATAATATTTTTTCATACTACGTTTGAATCCATATTTGAATAAGATAAGTGGTTCCCACCATAAATTAATTCCAATATTACTTACTATTGTACCAATTAATATACCATTAATGCCGAGATTTGTTGTCATTAACAAAAGAATTGAAACTATCATATTAACTACAGCTTCAAGTAGTGATTTATATCTCATTGGCCAAAATAATCCACGTGCACCAATAAAATTTAATACAGTCTGTCTAAATTGAACAAGTACAAAATTTATAACAATAAGTAACACGGTAAAGTTCGATAAGACGTAATTTGATCCTATCCAAAATTTAATAAAAGATTCAATAACTGCGTATAACGTTATAGCAATAACTGATGTAATACCGGCATTTATATACATATAACGATAAAACACAACTTCTTGATAATCTTCATCCTCCGTTACTCCTAGATTACCTAATCCAGCTGTGACAGCAGAGATACTTTGTGTCAACACACTGGAAATACTATTTACAATCAGCATATAATTAGAATATATTCCTACTAATCTAACGCCTAAAAATGCCGATATTAATATATTATCCGTTCCAAAAACTAATATAGTACCAATTTTTGAAGAAACAGTCCCAAATATATTTTTCTTCATATAGTTGATGACTTTAGGATTTACTTTAACAGTTTTCATTTCGGAAAGAAATTCAAATTCCCTATCAACAAGTTTTGAAATTCTCAAGTTAGATAACAATGTTATAATTATTTGGATTACTAAGTACCAAACATATTGTCTAAATAAAAGTAAAAAGATAATTTGTAATACTGTCTGCATTATCGTAAAAATTAATCTATTTAAACTATCCTTATATCCTTCTTGATTTGCAATTAATAAGGAACGTTTATACGTAAAAAAGTAACTAACAACCGTATTTAATAAAAATAGTACAAACATAACTCGCGGAAATGGTACAGGACTACCGCCCTTCATTAAAATAGTTATAAATGGAGTAAATGCTAAACCCATAATCAAAATTACGATACCAATCACATTATACACTTTTCTAAATAAATTCATGACACCAGCAATTTCACCATGATTACTAGTAGCAAGAGGATCGTACAGTGAGTACGTTATCGCCCCACCAATCCCTAATTCAGCAAAGGATAGAAAACTCAACACATTAGCATATAGCCCATTGATTCCCATGTAATCGGCACCAAGAGTTTTAATAAATACTGTCTGCAATGCAAACTTCAAAACTAACATTATTACTTGCGATAGTGCAGCGATTGATGTATTTTTAGCTGCTATACCAGTTCGAGAATTATTATTCATACATCACACTTACCCTCATCTGTTAAGTTCTTGTACACGTTTAATTTCTGTTTTAATTTTATCCGTGTACTTTAACATGCCGTTATCATAGACATCATTAATATCGTGCTTCTTAAAATCAAGATAACTACGTTCTTTTATATCATTACTTTGATCAGCATATCCTCTTTTTACTTTATTCTCGAATTCTTCAAGTGATTTTGCATAGTAATGATTAACCCTCACGTGTTCCCTTGATACAATTTTAGGTCTTTTTTCATTTGTCCATGGATATCCCCATAACCTATTTCCGTTTTCATCAGTCGTTTTACCGGCCACATCATACCAATGTGGTATTCTCATATCAATTACTAATCTAGGATTTACGATAGGTTTTGAATCTAAAATAATATCATTTTTTGATCTATTTAAAAATGTCTCAGTAACTAATCCATTTGATTTTTTAATCAAATTAGATGAGCCGAACATCACCCAACCAATTTCAATTTGAGCAACGTTTTCACTAAATTCATTTAAAAAAGAATCAATATTTTTTTCATCAATTAATACTAAATATTCATCTAAATCTAGTGTTAATAGCCATTTTGTTTCTGTCTTACAGCGCTCGACAGCATCCAGATATGCTGGTATTTGTTGCTTATCACCCGGAAAATAGATATATTCAACCACTTTACTTTTAATATACGGTTCTAAAATTTCTTTTAAATTATCAGTAGATTCGTTATCATAAATATAAAATTTTGATATACCAATAATTTTATGATATTCAATCCATTCTTGAACGTATAGTGCTTCATTTTTAATAATTGCCACTAATGACACGCTATTAATAAAATCAGTTTTTTCTTCAATTATTTTTACTTGTTTATACCTTTTATTTCCGTAGTTCATCTTATTTTTCATATACTTTATCATATTATATGCCGTAATAAAATTACGCCTAAAACTTTTTTTTATTAAATTGATAGTAACCACCTAATCACTCTCTATTAAACAAACCATATAATTATTCTTTGTGCTGTTGTATTAATTAAACTATGAAATTTATGATACAAAGAATATCTTTTAAAGATATTCTTTGTATCATAAAACTTATATGTATCTTCTAGCATTTTTTTTTCAGTATCATTTTTAATGATATTAGAAAATCTTTCATACAGAACAATATTTTCCTTTTTAATCCGACCTAATTGTTTATATCTTATTTTTAATCTACGAAAAACTTCATACAAGTGTACATTACTCTTACCAATTCCGATGACGTTATTTTCATGTTGTCTATAGTAAACCGTTACTTTATCAATGTACGTTAAATTCCCACTTGCTGAGCTGATTTTAGCAATAATTGAATCATGCATTGTTACATTTTCAATATCTTCATCTGTTAACATAAGTACTTCATCTCTTAGTTTCTTATTAATTGCTAATGCCGCTCCGGTTACTTTAAAATTGAATAATAAATCATTCAATGAATGATTATAATTTTCGCCTACTAACATTTTAGACATTTTAATATTTGTTGAAACAGCCTTTTTATCAGCAATCATAAGATCTGAAAATATAGCTTGTGTTATTTTATTGTCTAACAAATCAAATTTATCCATAAATTGCATTATTTTATCTGAAACCCAAACATCATCTTGATCAGAAAAAAAATAGTAATCAGCATCGACAACCCTAAGTAATTCAAAAAAGGAACGTTTAACACCCATATTTCCGCTTGAATAAATTATTTTTAACAAATTTTTATTTTCGTATCTTTTTAAAATATCTATTGTATTATCTGTTGAACCATCATCTCTAACATAAATCTGTATGTTATCTTCATTTTTATATTTTTGCTCAATAATACTATTTAATTGTTCCTCGACGTACTTTTCGCCATTATACGTTGACATAATCACAGCTATATTTTTCAAAAATTTACTCCTTAATTACTTTTCTTTAAACGACAATGCTAAAGCGATTTCCAATGTACTAAATATGGAATACTGTCAACAAATTCTTGTGGTACTAACACTCCATAAAACGCTATAACAGCTAATAAGAGTATCCCCACCATCATTAAATCAATCTTTAATAATATTCTACTATCAATCTCATCTTTATGCTCCCTAATTAGCGCGTATGCAATTATAATTGGTGCGAAAGAGTTACGTTGGAACCGTTGATATTGTATCGACATAACTAAAAATGGGAGTGCTACAAGACCAGTTAACGAAATTAAGAATAACAATTTCAATTTATTTTTAATCTCAGTTGATAGGCTATTAATTTTCAAAAAATAATATCCAAGTCCTAACATTGAAAAATATGATAAAGCTATTTCTATAAGCATTATTTTTGATGAACCAGCAGCATAACTTGTGTTCAGTTTATCAAACAATTGTGTCCTAGATGAATGCAATGAAACTTTCGTTATTATATTTTTCAATAAACCACTTAAACCTGGAATAAATTGTACAATTGTTAAAATTACAAAAAAACCAATAATTAATTGTACAAAAATTTTCACATATTTTTCGCTCAAAAAGCTTAAGGGAATTATTATTAAAAATATATATCCAGATGAATGCATTGATGCGCTCAATAAGATTAATCCGATGGCAATAATAATATTTTTTACATTTTTTTTCTGTAAAAAACTTAGCCCTAATAGAGCAATAGAAATCATAAAAAAATTACGTGCCTGTGTTGCCTCATTAAAAAAAGGAAAAATTGCAAAAACCCAAACAAAAGATCCTAAATTCTTTGTAAATCTTAATATTGCAACTGTCAAAATAATAAAACTAACAATAAATAATATTAATCTAAAATCAGCATATGTCACTCCGTTTGCCGCAAAAATTCGAGAAAGCCACATATAGCCCCACTCAAATTGGTGATTATATGGTGCTAAAGAACTATTATCATAATTAATAAGATAACTAGGATAATCGGTCGTCGTCATCTTACTAGCAGCACCCGCTAGCCATGCTAATATTCCGATTCCAATGAACGGAATGATATTATTTTTTTTACCATGAACATGATCCAAAAAGAAATTGGTTACTATTGCAAATAAATATGTCATATAAACTCCTAGATAGTCATTTCTTAAACAATTAATGAAATTTGCTTATGCTGTATTCCATTTTTAATTAAATTTTATGTAAATACTAACATTATTTTTTGAATAACCTTAATATTTCCTCCAAATAGAGTAAGGTATTGTGACCGTGAATATTGGTAAAAAAACCATTCTTTTTGCCAAATATTATGGCTTCGATACCCTTCTTTTCTACAAAATATTTCAACATAGTAATTCTTTTTTTTATTTTAATAGGCGAATTTGAAAATTGTAGTTCTAATTCATTAACCAATTTGGAAAATCGATCAAATTTAACTTTATATTTTTTTAAATCAATTAACTTACTTTTTATAATTGTACTTTTTTTATGTGCATCGGCACCTCTTGTAATATTAAATGAATGCATTCTATGACCATCAGTCGCACTATCTATATATCCAATCCCATCATATAATCCAGCAACTAATGCAAGCCATGCATCATGATTAACTGCTTCTATCGGGATGTTTTTTGAAATTTCTAATAAGTTACGATTAATAATCATCGTATTACCCATTAACCAGTTATGTAGAAAAATACGTTGATATGTTGGTTTATTTTTCTTTTCTACACCACTGTAGTTCACACTTCCGTCCCCCACTACTTCAAAAAACTCGTCATAATTCGTATATACAAGCTTAGGCAGTACTTTTTCGTTAGGCAGGTGTCTAATTTCATTTAATGATATCTCAATTTTATTTGTATACCATACATCATCCTGATCTGAGAACATAACATATTCATACTGGTCTGGAACGTTATTCATTAAAATTTCAAAATTTCCTAATTGGCCCTTTTCATTAATATTTAGCGAGCTATCTAGTATCGTTATTTTAGGATCTCTTTTAAAATTATCTAAAATTTTACTGGTATTATCTTTCGAAAAATCATCTCTAATAAATAGGTGCCAATTCCCATATGATTGATTCTTAATACTTTCAATTTGCTCCATTAAAAATTTTTCACCATTGTAGGTAGCCATTAAAATTGCAACGTCACTCATAATTAGATCCTCCTAATTAGCTAAAGTGTTCAGCGAATATTTTTCTTAATTGTTCTTTCGTTTCTGAAAGGCTCTCCAATGGTAACGATATGTCGTTTATAACAACTATTTTTGCCTTGGATTTTAAGGCGCGCTTTATTTTTGAAAAATCTCCATCTTCTGGCAACTTCTCAAACTTTCCAAACGAAAATCTACGTGGTTCAAAATTCCCTTTTGAAAGTTGCCAATCGCGTGCCAACCAAATATTTACATCATTTCTAGTACGAAAACGATTTTTACTAAGTTCGGCTAACAAAGCTGGTTCTTTTTGATATATTTCTTTAAATGTACTTTTCAATAAACTACTAGGCAAATGCGGTTCATACCATCCCAGAACAGACCTATATGGTAAAACTAAGAAATTTCTTACATTTTGAAACCCGTATTGCCAATTAAATATTTTAAAGAAATTCTTCTTCAAAATATTATTTTTTGAGAACCACTTATTAATAATAAGTATATTATTAAAAGGTATTAACGAAAATTCTTCCGACGGTTGAATAAGTCCCATTAATCCTACATCCTTAGGAGTCCCATCTTGAGAAAAGAAATCTGTTGGATCTACCTTGTTAGTTATAAACGTATCGTCATTAAATACGATAAAATGTTCCGATAAATTTTTAATTCTTGGAATATTCATTTCAATGACATTCGAATTAAAAGTAGGTAAATATTCTTCAGGAATAAAATCAGAATGATCAACAATTGTTAGATTTTTCATGTCCAATGGAAACTTCGGAACTTGTTTGTCGGTAATTAAAAAAATATGGTTTACCCATGGTGCAAATTTTTTTACACCTTCAAACCACCATTTAAAAATATCATAATCTCTGAAACGTTCATCCGCATTTAAATTTTTGTTTCCCGCGTACTTATTTTTTTTATTCCGCCAGATATCATCATTTCCATCAACCCATGTCACTACAAAATCAATTTTAAAATTATCACTCATGACTAAGTTCTCCTTAATATTTATTAGTGATTTTAATATTCAGATAAAAAGTGTTAATCTATTTTCAATCTTATATTTAGAGCCAAATTCTTCGTATTCTAGCCTTAAGCTCCCCATTAAATAATTGCTTAATATAATATTGGAAATATCTGCGGATACCATTAGGCCATTTTCCTTCATTATATTTCTTTATATTTTCAATAGACAACTTTTCATCTGTTATAAACTTATTAGGTACAATTAAAAAGCTATGGTCATCATTTGATATTTCAACATCAACTTGCATTTTTCTTTTTTGTAAATGAATATATTCTATCTTTTTAGTTTTAATTTTTCCGTTATCAATATAATTCATTACTAGTTCCCCATCATGCCATCTAAACACTTGATATTGTTTTCCCTCAGAAATATCAAGTGTTATAAATCGAAATGCTTTTACCCAAATATCAGCATAATAGACCTTTTCTTTATATGGATCATATATTCTCATATCTGTGTCGGGCATAAATTTTGCAGTTCCCCAAATTTCATCAAAGTGAGTTGCGTCATCAGTTGTAAATGCCTGCTTATAATTGTACGTCCCTTTTTTATGATGATCAATTTTATATGCATTATTAATTTGATTATTATTTCTATACATTTGAAAATGTCCACGAGTATTTATTTTGTCATATTTTTTTAGTATATCCTCAGATAAAAATTTTTTTAAATCTCCAAATATAGTATCAATATCCACAAATCCCCACCAATCATATCCCGAGATGTCTTCCTCAAATATTTCACCGTAAGCCGGTTTGTAGTCATTCAACTTATACGGATTATTAATTTTTATAGGAAATGTATAATGTGATCTTATTTTCGCTTGAATATCTTTAAAGTTGACTATTTTTATTTTAACATTCGGTATGGTTGTAGATATATTTTGATCAGTATATATTAGAAAATCTATCTCATTATTATATTCCGCTGATTTTAACCATAAATCAAAATAATTTGGTAATTCTCCAAAATATATAGCTATCAATACTATTTTTGTGTTTTTAATCATTGCGAATCCTTTCAATTTATAGACAACATCGCATAATTTAAATTTTAGAATATAAACTATACATAATTTCATTTACATTCTTAATACTATATTTTTTTGATACTTCAATATTGTTTTTAACAATTTTTTCGTATTCTTTATCATTGATGCCTAGTAAATTTTCTATAGCTTTCACAAACTGGGAAATATCAGTAGGATCATCCACTACACACCCGCTGATACCATTTTCTGTGTAATCTTTGATCCCCCCTAAGTAAGTACTTACTAATGGAAGACCAGTAGCCATAGCTTCTAATCCCGCTAGTCCTAATCCTTCTCGTTTAGATGGAAAAAGAGAAAAATCTGCTATATCTAAATATTGTTTAATATTTTCAGAATAACCTGTAAAAATAATCTTTTCTTCTAATCCATACTCTTTCACTTTTTTTTCTAATAAATCTCTTTGATCTCCAACACCGCATATAATATATGTAATATCAATTTTATCTTTCAATTTATTTACTGCTTCTATTCCCACAATATGATTTTTCCGCTTAGATAATTCACCTACAGAAATCATCACTTTACTATTCTTACTTATCTTTAAATCAGTTTTCAATTCATCGATATTAGTTGATTGTTCTCGTAATTGTTCCCATTTTATTCCAACGCCAGGCACATGTAAAACTTCTTTTATACCAAAAGATTTTCCAATTGAGTAATCTTCATTGTTGATTGTTATTAAAATATCCGTATATTTAGATAAGTAACGTTCTATAGGATAAAATAATATCCAATCTTTTTTCGGCCCGCCCTTAAAGAACTGAAAGCCATGTGCCGTATAAACAATTTTAGTTTCTTTATTATTTTTAAAAACTAATCTAGTTAATACACTTCCCATCGGTGAATGGCAATGCACAAAATTATAGGTAGTTGTACTTGCTAATTTTTCAAGCTGATTATATGCTTTTTTATTTGCTTTTATTGAACCAATTCCTCTTAAAAAGTCAATTTGATGACAAATTATATTTTTTCCTTCAAGCTTCTTTTTTAAGGAATTAGCCATATCATCTGGTATAGTTCCAGCGGAATAAAAGTTAGTTGCAACTTCCACATTATATCCTAATTCTTGTAATATTCTGATATTATCCATATTAAATTGTTCAATCATTGAAGCAACCGACGCAACGATTAAAACTTTTTTCATTTCTTATCCTCCATTAAAATTTTCGTTATCGTATTTTCTAATGTAAGTCCTAATGTATATTCGAAAGAGCACTCGCTAATTTTTTTATCATAAACTTTACTACCATATATTTTATTAAAAACACGAAACTTCCTTGATAATAGAGAAATAAGCGGATTAAAAATAGAGATAAAGTATACTTTCTTTCTTAATAATTTCCTTGTTACTTTGATTACATCGCTTGTAGAAACATATTCTTTATTTTGAGGGAAATAAAGGCCTGATGCATCATTAATAATTATCTGTTTGATAAATTCTGTTAATACATCTACATAAATCATACTTCGTTCATTGTTAATACTTGGGAAAATCAGGGATTTCTCAGCTAACTTCAGTAGCCTTGGAAAATTACCCTTACTATTCGGTCCGTAAACCATCGGAGTTCTGATAACAACCGTTTTAAAGTTATCGTCTGCTAATTTTTGAATTTCTACATCTGCCTGTAGCTTACTATCACCATAAAAATCAATTGGGTTCATTATTGTCTCTCGAGTAATTATATTAGTATTTTGTAGTCCATTTTTTTCACCATATACTATCATACTTGATAAAAAAATAAATTGTTTCACTCCCTCAGATTTAGCTTTTTTAGCCAAATTAATTGCGAGATCTCTATTTACTTTATAATATTGATCCTCCATACTCGGATCCGAAGATACATGTGCAATACCCGCAACATTAAGTACTACATCATATAGACCAAAATTTTTTCCTCTCCATTTATCATCTCGAACGCTCATCATATCAACTGATATATCTTCCGATTCTGATTTATTAATCCAGCTTTTAAATGCCCCTCCAATATAACTATGTGCACCGGTTATCAAAACTCGTTTAGTCATCACTCTTACCTTCCTTTACACCATCACTCTTTAAAACTGATGTAATTGTTCCAAAAAAAATTTTTAAATCTTCTGAAAAAGATAAAAGTTGCACGTAATCACCATCAATTTTTGATTTCTCAGCAATAGATAATTCATCTCTCCCACTAATTTGTGCTAATCCAGTTAACCCTGGGTAAACGTTATTAGCGCCGTACTTTTCACGTTCGTTAATTAAATCTTCTTGACTCCAAAGTGCTGGTCGAGGACCAACGATACTCATCTTACCTGTTAAAATATTAATAATTTGTGGTAATTCGTCAAGACTCGTTTTTCGTAAAATTTTACCCGAGCGAGTAATGAAAGCATCCGGATCTTTCAATAAGTGAGTAGGTACATCAGGTGTATCAGTTCTCATCGTCCTAAATTTTAAAATACCAAAGTAGGTTTTATTAATACTTACCCGCTTTTGTACAAAGAAAATAGGGCCTTTCGAATCGACTTTAACAATAATTGCGATAATTAAAAAAATAGGCGATAAAAGTACAAGGCCTACTAAAGAAATAACAAAATCAATTGTTCTTTTAAAATATTTTTTATACATTAACGCATACCTTCCGAATCAATTGAGGGTTCACCATTATGAGTATGTGCATATCTAATAACTTCTTTTTTCAAAGCAGTACCAGTTAACGGCTCTACACTCTTAACAAAACTCATAATTTCATCAATCTTGTATGGTGTTACTTTACCCAAGAAAATTTTTTCAAATACTTGCTCTTGCTGTTTTTCACTACTTACTAATAATTCTTCATACAGTTTCTCTCCAGGTCTCATACCTGACTCAACAATATCAATATCGTTTTCAGTATATCCACTTAATTTAATCATTTTTCGTGCTAAATCAACAATTTTAACCGGTTTACCCATATCTAAGATAAATAGTTCTCCACCTTTAGATAGCGTCCCCGCTTGAATCACTAAACGGCTAGCTTCAGGAATTGTCATAAAGAATCTTGTCATTCTAAGATCAGTAACAGTAACTGGTCCACCTTTAGCTATCTGTTTCTTAAACAGTGGTACAACACTACCACGGCTACCAAGAACATTACCAAAACGAACAACGGCGAATTTTGTATGACCTGGTTCATTCAAACTAGTTACAATCATTTCAGCGAGACGTTTCGTTGCCCCCATAATATTAGGCGGATTTACTGCTTTATCAGTTGAAATCATTACAAATGATTTCACATTTGCAGACTTAGCAGCTTCAGCAACATTTTTCGTACCATAAACATTATTTTTAATGGCTTCAGTTGGGTTAGCTTCCATTAATGGTACATGTTTGTGTGCTGCAGCATGATAGACTATTTCTGGTTTATATTGTGCCATTAAGTCAAAAATATGTGCCCGGTCTTGAACATCCGCAATAATCGGCACAATTTCAATTTTCCCAGCATAAAGATTTTTTAATTCTTGATGAATCAAATAAATTGAATTTTCTCCATGTCCTAGTAAAATTAGTCGTTTAGGACCAAATTTGCTAACCTGTCGACAAATTTCTGAACCAATAGAGCCACCCGCTCCTGTAACTAAAATTGTTTTACCATATATTTTGCTTTCAATCTTAGCCATATCAAGTTTAATCTCTTGTCGACCCAGTAAATCAACAACGTCAATCTCATGCATTTTTCTAGAATCACTATTGTCTTCTAACATATCTTCAAAACTTGACATGCGATTAATTTTAACTTTTAGAGGATTTAAAATATCTAACAAGTCCTCGTAATTATGGGGACTTAATGAAGGAATAGCAATTGAGACCTGTTCAACATCGTATTCTTCGACAATCATTGGAATTTCTTGGAAAGTTCCCAAAACTTTCTTACCCATCATCCACATTTTTTGTTTTTGAATATCATTATCGACGTATCCAATAACATTCAAGTCGGCATTATCTCTTTGTATTCTTTCCATTAAAGCTTCTGCGCCATCCCCTGCACCGACTATTAATGTTGTAATTAATGTTTCTGATTCTTCATTATTAAAGATATTTTCAACAAGATAGCGCCATGCAAATCGGCTGCCACCAATAAAAAGGAGGGCCAGTAAATAAGTTAATATTCCAAAACGAATACTATAATTTGAACTTATGAAAAAATAACTAATATTACTAATAACTGCTGTAATTGTTATTGCAATAAAAATTGCAATTATTTCTTTAAAGCTAGCATACCTATTAATTTTAGAAAAGAGGTTTAATGAGTATCCAATTATTAGGTATAAAATCAAACATATACACCCAAATTCCAATAAATCAGAGTTACTAAAACTAATATACGGCCCTAAAAATAACCTCGATAATGAAATTGAAACTACCCAAATCAAACTATCCAATCCAGTTAAAACAACCTGTTTACTTTTCCTAGTCACCTATAATCCCTGCTTCCTTAAATTATCCTACGTCTACTTAATTATTATTTATAATAGCCATAATACCCACCATAATAACCTGACTCATCACTACCTGAAACATCATTCAAAATCGTCCCAATGATTCTTGCATGAACGGTATCTAATAATTCTTTTGCTTTCAAAACGGCACCTTTATTTGCCACACCTTGTCTCACAACTAAAATTGTACCATCAACTTTTGTTGCAACAATTTGTGCATCTGTTACAGAAATTAATGGTGGTGTATCGATGATAACCATATCCATTTGTTCAGCGACAGCTGTAATTAAAGAATCCATCCGTTTTGTATTCAATAATTCTGAAGGGTTCGGTGGAGTAGGACCTGCAGGCATAACATATAAATTTTCAATTGGTGTTTCTTCAACTGCTTTTGCAACATCAATACTTTTTTCAGTCAAACAATTTGTAAGCCCGGTTTCATTACTCAAACCAAAAGTTTGATGCGCAGTTGGTCTACGCATATCGGCATCAATTAACAATACTTTCAGTCCTTGATTAGCATATGTTACAGCAAGATTAGTTATAACTGTTGACTTGCCTTCTGATGGACCTGATGATGTCGCCATAATAACTTTCATTTCTTTATCAACACTTGAAAATTGGATATTCGTACGTACAGTCCTAAATTGTTCTGCAATCGTTGATGTTGGTTGAGTAACAGTAATTAATCCAACACCGTTATCAATACTATCAGTTGATAACTTTTTATCTTTTTTTAATAAACTCATCATTCAATAACCCCTTATCTATTTTAATTAGTATGCTTTCTTTTTCTTGGTGTTGATTGTCCAAAAAGTCCTTGACTCTTATTAGTTTCGTCAATATGGTTAATCATACCTAAGTTTGAAAGACCAAGATCTGTCAAAAAATCAGCGTTTTTAACTGTTTTATCAAAAAGTTCTATTGCGAATGCAATCCCAATTCCGATAAGCCCCCCTAGTAACAGACCTATTAATACATTCATCTTTTTATTAGGTGATACTGCATTAGGTTTTGCAACTGCATCAGCAACAATTGTTACATTATTAACTTTCATCACTTTTTTTATTTTATTTTTAAACGTATCAGCAACAGAGTTTGCAATATCAGCCGCGCGATATGCATTAGTATCTTTAACAGTTACACTAAAAACCTGTGAATTTTCTTGATTTGATATACTTATCTGATTTTTTAAATCATCACTCGTACCAACGAAATTATCTTTTTTAGCAATTTCTTTTCTCACAGGATCTAGTACAATTTTATTTTGAATAATGTCTTTATACGTATTAATCATTTGGACATCTGCTTGCTGTGTATTGTAAGCAGCCCCTACATTATTGGCAGTTTCTGTTCTATTAACTAATATTTGAACAGTCGAGTTATATTTTGGCGTCATAAAGAACATGGTTACAAAAAATGCTAATAGTGCCCCCGCAATTATTAACCCAATAATTAATTTAAGATGTTTCTTTAAAATGCTAAAAACTTGTTCAAGATTGATTGTCTCTTCCATTGATATAATTCTCCTAGTCTAAGTCTAATTGTTTTCTGATCATGTTGGATACTTTCGTTACTTGTGCTGATGGAACAACTTCATACGACACACCATTTATCATTTGTGATTGTCCTTGAAGTTGAACATCTTTAATTGTGCCTATAGCACTACGATACTGAGTCACTATTTTTTTCATATCAGAAAATTTCAAATTTGTTTTCATATTGCTCTCAAGTACACTCAAAATTGCTTGATAATTTGTGACACCATCAATAGAAGCTATTTTTTTACCTAATTCAGTCACAACCGAGCGTTGTCTTTTTTGACGCCCGTAATCACCATTAGGATCAGAATGTCTCATTCTAGAAAAGTCTAAAACATTACTTTCAGTTAACTCAATATCACCTTTTACGTATTGATGCCTTCCCGCTGAAAAAGCAAATGGATTATTGACCGTAATTGGACCAACGGCACCCGTTAATTCTTCCAGGCCCTTCATATTCATCTGAACATAGTAATCAATTGGAATATTTAAATAGTTTTGAATAGTATCCATCGCTAAGGAAACATCCCCATAAGCATATGCAGCATTTAATTTATTATCTGTCCCGTGACCTGTAATCGGAATCTTCGTATCACGAGGTAAACTCGTTAATGTCGTCAAGTTTGTTTTAGGATTAATTGTCGCAACCATCATTGTATCCGATCGACCTTGATCTGTTCTCCCATCTTCGCCCGTATCAACACCCAAAATTAAAACTGAGAAAGGCGCCTCTTTATCAAGAGAGACACTCCCGGTTGTTCGTTTACTTTTAACATTTACTTTTTGATATGTATTATCTACAACGTCTTTTGCATCTAGATAAACCTTCGCCATCAACACACCACCAATAACCAATAGTGCGGCAACGACGATTCCGACACCAATCCCCCATTTTTTCAGTGTACTCATTTTTTTCTTTTTATGATGATGCTTCTTGTGGCTACCTTGGTGTTTAATATTATCTTCACTCATAATTAATTACCCCTAAATTTTTTAGATGTATACAATGACACAATAATTTATTATACATGTTACCAGACTTAAATGAAACTTAAAATCGTTTGTCTAATCATTGTTTAATCTTATTGTCAACTGATATGATATTCTAAACATTTTGACCACGCTTTCAAAGTTGTAGTGCTCTACACTTTTAATTATACGTTATATTTAAAAGTATTATATTTCATTTTTAATACAGAAAAAGAACATCATTAATTATGTTCTCTTTTTGAAGTCCCTATTACTTGTTAAAACTATATCATAACTTAATTTCTTTTTTATAATCAGTGATTTTTATAAAAACAGCACTAACGCAACTAATTATCCAAGTGGCTAGAACGATGATTAAACTAATTCTTGTTATTATTTTCGTATGATAACCAATGACTAACCTATTTGTACCTATTTTAGTTGCTTTAACGGTTGGACTACCCATAGTTGACAAGGTCATTTTTTTAGGATCAAGGCTATTACCATTTAATTGAACAGTTGAATTATTATAGACTATCGCGGGTAAAGAAATCTCATTTCCTTTTTTTGTTGCGTTCCAACTCAGACTTAACTTTCCTTCACTATTAATCGTTTTACTTACTTCATCTTTATTTTTTTTCATGTCTAATCGATAATCATGATAAGGACGTTCACTTAATACTCGATTATTAGGTAAATAGTCTGGCGATGCCTTGGTAATCAACTTTAAACCATCATCTAGATTTGAACTCATAAATGCTTTGGTAATCTGTTCGTTACTCGTATTATCTGCGATATCAACATTATTGGGAGAAACTATCGACTGATTAGTATGCCATGCTTCATTACTTTTTTGAATTTCTAAATACGATTGTACTCCGACAACAAGACCTCCAACAATTAAGAATAGATCAATATACTTCCGATAATTTTTAAATGAACTACTTGATAGTGTTGCACTAAAACCCGCTAATAATAAAACTACAGCGAACCCTTCAAAGCGACGTGGGTATTGCAAGAAACTTTGTATTGATGGGATAACCTGGGCTAAATCCGTCCAAGGAACTAATTTTGACGTTAAGACTAAGAAAACTAAACCTAAACTAGTTACTACTTTATTAGTAACCGTAAATTTTGCTTGTTTTATAAACAATAAACTAATTTGTACTACAAATATGAAGCTCATAACCAAACCAATTTTAGTAAGCGTTGGCCCCCCCATCGATAAATTCATAGTTGAATTGGACATCATCACATTAACGTGCGGTGCGTATAATTTATTGTTTGCGAAAACATCTAACATGGCACCCCAAACATTAAATGTCAGAACTAACGATAATAACCCCGCCCAAAAACAGGTTAATAATAGTTTCGATTTTTGATTCGTTTGAATAAAACCAACTATAAAAAAAACGAATAGGACACCAATCGACATCAAGGCACTTAAAACATGTACCTGTATCATTACCGACATGGTTAACGCTAAGGGTAGAATTCGCAATCCTTCTGCGTTATTTTTGATCATTTTAACACCCATTAAAACAACTAGTGGCACTAGCATGATACCCCAAGCCATAAAATTTTGCTCAGTTGACCATCGCGCAATCCACAAGCTACCCATAAAAAGAACAGCCATTAATAGTGAGATATCTTTGGTCGAAGTTATTTCTTTAGCTAGTAAATACATTGAGTAACCACTAATAAAGAAAATTAAAAAAGAAGAAATAACCTGAAAATTAAACCAACTATGTACGAGTAGTAGCAACCCACCTAGCAGATAAGCAAATCCAGGCCCATACACAGCATTGATAATCCGACCACTTTGTTGAAACCCGTAATTTGTTTGGAAATAGTTAAAATTGCCTGTTTTAAATTGCATATAGATATCGTAAATACGATTAAAATGAAATAAAGAATCAGAACCTAAAACTAAACTATGTGCGAGTATCTGAGGTAAGACTAAAAACAAGCTCACACTAAACATAACAATAAATACACCGACATGATTTTTTAAATTAATCGACTTATTTTTCAATTAACTTACCTCCCCTAACGATTTATAATATTTTATTTTTTCTTACTAAATCGACTTTTATATTGCTTAAATAAGCTATTTAGCTGAATAGATTGTGCTTCAACTTCACCATGTCGAACAATAGCAATCGATGCATTAAGAACAGCACCTAGCATGATTATCCATGCCCCAAAATCCAGCCAGAATAACATAATCATTACTGTTCCGATTGCACCATAACTACTAAAAGCGCCACCGAAATACTGCACGTATATCGAAAATACTTGGGTCAATAAAATCCACCCAATGGTTGTCAAAATTGCCCCTGGTAAAACTGCCCTGAACCTAAGTCTTGCACTAGGTAATATCCGATAAAGTAATAAAATAATAATAAAAATACCGATTAAGGCGACAGGCCATTTAACCGTGGTAATCACAGTTAAAAATTCTCCCGGCAAATGTAAAATGGGTGTCAACACCTCAACTACTATTTGACTGAACCCAAAGAACAAAATAATAGCACCTAAGGAGATAACTAACCCAATCGTTAACACAAACGATACAATTCGCCCAACAATTGGATTTTGCTTCGTTTCAACACTATAGGCATGGTTGAAACTTTTCTTCAATGCATTAATCCCCTTACTTGTCGTCCATAACGTTACGACAGCACCAATTGACAATAATCCACCATTTCCATTTTTCAGAAACGATTCAATAAACGGTGCTAAAATGCTATATATCGCGGATGGCATCACAACTTTTACATATTCTAAAATAACGGACACCTTTAAATGAAGCATTGGTATTAAATTACCAATAAAAATAATTGCTGGAAAAATCGATAATAACGTATAGTACGCAATAATAACCGAAGAATTACTAACATCGGCATTAATAAATTGTGTTTTAAATATTTTAATAAACTGAACGAACTTACTTTTCATACGATTCCTCCGCGAAATACATCTATATAAGAATAAATTGTATCACATTTAGACAAAAAAATAGATTGAGCATTTAAAATCAGCCCAATCTTCTAATTTTATTATAATTTTTTAGATAACTCTTTAATGTATTCTCTAAGTTCATCCTTAACTTCTGGATGTTTCAAACCAAAATCAATACTTGTTTTTAAATAACCGAATTTATTTCCAACATCATAACGATCACCTTTAAATTCATGCGCGAATACACGTTGCACTTTATTTAAACGATCAATAGCATCAGTCAATTGGACTTCATTACCTTCACCAGGTTCTTGTGTTTCTAACATCCCGAAGATTTCTGGTGTTAACAAGTAACGACCAATAATAGCTAAATCACTTGGTGCTTCATCAACAGCTGGTTTTTCAACAAATTTTTCAACATCATATAGCCCTTTTGACACTTCACTTTGTGGTGCAATAACCCCATATTTTGATACTTCTTTATGTGGGACTTCCATTACAGCCAATGTTGAAGCATGTGTTTCTTCATAGCGATCCATCAATTGTTTTGTTAATGGTACCTTATCTTGCATGATATCATCACCCAACATAACAACAAAGGGTTCATCACCAACAAAGTCTTTAGCCATTAAAACAGCATCCCCTAAACCTCTAGGATGTGACTGGCGAATAAAGAACAAATTAATATCAGTTGTTTGCTCAACCATTTTTAATTGTTCTAATTTACCTTTAGCTTTAAGATTAGCTTCCAATTCAGGTACTGAATCAAAATGATCTTCAATTGGGCGTTTCCCTTTACCCGTAACAATTAAAATATCTTCAATCCCTGCTGCTTTAGCTTCTTCAACAATGTACTGTATCGTTGGTTTATCCACGATAGGTAACATTTCTTTAGCCATTGCTTTTGTTGCTGGTAAAAATCTAGTTCCCAAACCTGCTGCAGGTATAATTGCTTTTCTAACTTTCATAATTAACTTCTCCTTTTTTTCTTTATACGATATACAAAATCCCATTAATTTATCTCAAACTCTACGAATATTACAATTCTATCATGAATCCGCTACATTATACAAAAAAACTGCTAAACAATTAAGTTAGCAGTTCATTGTAGCTATCTATTTTATAAATATTTCGCATCAAATTCTGGATCTTGAGAGGTTAAAATCTTAGGACCATCTTTTGTGATAACAATAACATGTTCATATTGACACGACAAACTACCGTCAGCAGTTCTTGTTGTCCAACCGTTAGGATCATCACTTTCTGATTCCCAACCGCCAATATTAATCATGGGTTCAATAGTAATTGTCATCCCTTCTTTAAGACGTAATCCTTTACCAGCTTGACCATAATGAGGTACGGAAGGACTTTCATGCATGGTAGGTCCAATGCCATGTCCAACGTATTCGCGAACATCACCATAGCCCATTTGGTCTTCAGTATAAGTTTGGATAGCATGACCAATATCACCAATACGGTTACCAATAACGGCTTGATCAATTCCTAAGTAAAGGGCTTTATGCGTTACTGCCATTAATTTATCAATTTCTGGTGTAGATTCACCAACAACATAACTCCAACAAGAATCGCTCATTGCGCCATGTAAACTAACAACTGTATCTACTTTAACTAAATCATTATCTTTTAAAATTAACCCTTTACGTGGGAAAGCATGACAAATTTCATCATTAATGCTGACACAAGTCGCATATTTATAGCCTTCAAAGCCAATTTGTTCAGCAACACCACCATGGCTTTCAATATACTTACGTGAGAAAGTTTCAATTTCCCAACTAGAAATACCTGGTTTTATAATATCTCGTAATCCCTTATGCATCCCTGCAATAATAGCACCTGAAGCACGCATTTCTTCAATTTCGCGTTCTGATTTTAATGTGATCATTTAATTTGTTTCCTCCTATAATAAATAATTCTTCTCAACTATTATACCGCAATTGTATAGAATTTGTTACGAGATACTCAATTCCTTTCACAATCGTTTTTTTATCTGATATACTTTAACTACTATTTTAATATGGAAGAAGGAATTTAGTTTGGTTTCAGCTAAAGTTATTTTTGCAACAATTACAGGTAATAATGAAGACATCGCTGACATTATTACCGAAGCATTTGAAAATTTAGGTGCAACAGTTGAGATGGAAGAAATCTCACAATCAGATGCATCTGATTTAACTAACTTCGATATCAGCGTTGTCGTTCCTTATACTTATGACGAAGGCTCACTTCCTGATGAAGGCATGGACTTTTATGAAGACTTACAGGAGCTTGATTTAACCGGTAAATTATTCGGTGTTGCCGGTTCTGGCGATACATTTTATGGTGAGTTTTTTGGAACTGCTGTTGATAAGTTTGGTTCAGCTTTCGAAGAAGCAGGCGCAACAAAGGGTTCAGCTAATCTAAAAATCGATTTAGCACCTGAAGAAGAAGATATCACTAAATTAGAAGCTTTTGCTAAAGAGCTATTTGATAAAGTAACTAGCAGTGAAAACTAGTCATGAATAAAATAAATGAATTATTTCATAAACATTATGCCCTAATTTCGTATTTAATTTTTGGTGGTCTAACAACCCTAATTAACATCGTTACTTTTGTTGTTTTCCAATCATACCTTAGTGTAAATTATCAATTTGCAAACGTAATTGCATGGTTTGTTTCGGTTGTTTTTGCATTCGTCACTAATAAGCTTTGGGTATTTGGCTCAAAGAACACTCATGTTTCAGGTTTAATACGTGAAGTTTTATCTTTCTTTGGCTTTAGACTTCTATCATTAGTCATTGATCAATTAATTATGACAATTGGTGTTTCTGTTTTACACTTAGATGCATCACTCGTTAAGTTATTTGATCAAATTTTCATCGTTTTAATTAATTATATTTTTAGTAAGTTATTTATTTTCAAAAAATCATAAAATAAAATTCAGTAAATTCATCCTAGGGGGCACTTTATTTATGACAACCAAAGTTCTTTCAATCGTTGTGCCATGTTACAACGAACAAGAATCTATTCCGCTTTTTTTTGATGCGGTTGAAAAGGAGTCTATCAATTTACCAGATATCCGATTAGAATATTGGTTTATTAATGATGGTTCATCTGATAACAGCCTCAAAGAAATGCGCCAATTACAAAAAGATCATCCAGCAACAGTCCATTATGCTTCATTTTCACGAAATTTTGGAAAAGAAGCTGCTTTATATTGTGGCTTACAAAAAGCGACTGGCGATTACGTAACTGTTATGGACGTTGATTTACAAGATCCAACCAGCTTTTTGCCTAAGATGTTAGCTATTTTAGAAGATCCAGAAAATGACTACGACTGTGTGGGGACACGTCGGACAACTCGTCAAGGTGAACCTGTGATTCGCTCTGCATTCGCTACTCTTTTCTACAAATTAATAAATCGCATCTCAGATACTGAGATTGTTAATGGTGCCCGCGATTATCGCTTAATGACCCGTCAAATGGTTGATGCTGTCTTATCAATGTCAGAATACAATCGTTTTTCAAAAGGTATCTTCAGTTGGGTTGGTTTTAATACGGAATACTTAGAATACACAAATCAAGAACGTGTTGCTGGTAAAACAAGTTGGAATTTCTGGGGCTTATTCAAATATTCATTAGACGGTATCATAGCCTTTTCAGAAGTACCTCTTTCAATTGCAACATTTGTTGGTTTCCTATCATTTGTTGGCTCTCTTTTTGCAATTATCTTTATTATTATTAGAGCGTTACTCTATGGTGATCCAACAGCTGGCTGGCCATCAACGATTTCAGTTATCTTAATGATGGGTGGCATTCAATTGTTTTGTATTGGGATTCTTGGTAAATACTTAGGTAAAATTTTCTTAGAAGTCAAAAACAGACCCGTCTATATTATTAAAGAATCAGACGTCTTCAGTTCAAAAAAGGATTAATTATAGGGGGATTCCAGCTATGCAGAAGTTTCGTTTCGATCTAAAAAAATCAAAAATGACCTATCTTTATTACATTATCATTTTTGCAATTTTAGCTGTTCTTATTTTTGGAACTTACAAACTAGCTGGATACTCTTTAATTCAAAGTCATGATCCTGCTGAACAGCATCTACCTGTATTAGAAAATTATCGTCAACTACTTGGTGAATTCATCAACCATCCCTTTCAACCACTCCAAATGTGGTCTTGGAAATTAGGGCTTGGCGCAGATCAATTTCAAACATTTGCTTATTACGTTATTGGAGACGTATTCGCCTATATTACGCTATTATTTCCCTCAAGTGCCGTTGTGACTATTTACCAGCTCACACTCATTTTGAGGTTATTTTGCGTGGGGCTATCATTTATCTTCTTTGCGAGACACTTTAAATTAACGAATAGCGCGATCTTAGGTGGGGCAATCATTTATACCTTCACTTCTTTTTCACTTTATTCATCCCTAATGCAACCTTTTTTCCTAACACCATTCATTCTTTTTCCACTTATAATTGTCGGAATAGAAAAAATTTTACAAGGGTTTAAACCACATTTCTTCATTTTTGCTTTTTCATGGATGTTTATCAGTAACTTTTACTTCGCCATAGTCTTAGGCATCGGTGCTTTTGTATATTTAGTACTACGTTTCATTTATTATTATCGAAAAAATCTCAGTTTCTTTAAAACAGCGGGCACTTTTTTAATCAGTACAGTCATCAGTTTACTGATTTCTGCCTTTATCATGCTACCGTCAATTCTTGCGGTCTTTAGTTCAACTCGGTCAGGTGGTCTATTCGCAAATGGTTTGACCTCTTTCCCCGCTTATTACTACATTAATTTACCTGCTCAATTACTTGCTGGCGGAGTATCTTCTTTCTGGGTTAAATTTGGCTTTAGTAGTTTAGCTGTTCTAGCATTATTCCATCTGTTTTACCATTGGAAACACTACCCACTAATGACAACGAGTCTTTCAATTGGGTTGATTATGTTACTATTCCCAATGTTTGGTGCGATGTTTAATGGTTTTCAAGCCCCTTCTAATCGTTGGATTCTATTATTATTTGTTCCCATTTCACTTGGAAGTGCCTTCTTCATTGATTCTCTCAAAAAAATAACGTTGCCTGAAATTAAATACCTCAGTATTTGTCTTGGTATCTATTTACTTTTAGTATCATTACCCTTTTATATTAATGGGACGACAGAAATTTTCATTCCTGTTATCTTTTTAATTTCTTTTTTTGTCGCAATCTTACTTTACCGTCAAAATAAAAATTCTGGTCGAATCATATTCGGTCTTATCCTAGTGAACTTGATCTTTACTGGGGTTTCTTTTGCATCACCTTTCACTAACTTTTATAGTAAGACTTTAATGCCCTCTGGTAGTTACCAGAAACTATCATCTAATCTATTTGATGGATTAGATAATTCTCTTCCTAAATCTAACTCATTTCGTGTTTCAACGATTAGCCAAAATTATAACTTTGGTTCTAACTACATGTTACGAAATAATTTAAATAATGATTTAAATTTAATTAACTCATACTACTCGATTCAAAATGGCGCAGTCGGAGTATTTTCAAACAGGTTACAAAATGCTCAATATAACAATAATATTCCGATTGAAAATTTTGATGATCGAACAATCGCTAATAACTTTTTTGGCGTTAAGTATCTCTTTACTCATTCAAATGAGCCAAATGAGTCAAAGATCCCCTATGGTTATACATTACTCAAAACTAAATCTGAAAATAAAAATAAACCTGAGAAAACCAATCTTTATGAAACTAAGAATAATTTTCCATTAATTTATTGGCAATCTGATGTCACTTCAAATCAAAAAACTGCTAAATTATCCGCTTCTGATCAAGAACGTCAATTAGCTAAAGCCGTTAGTATCGCGGATACATCCGGATTTAACCAGAAACAATCAACATTTGATACTGAAAACGTTGCCTATACAATTGTAAAAACAGTGAACGCCGGAGAACCTAACGAAACAAAAACACGTATTACCAATAATCACTATCGTAATAATCCTGTTTCAGATAGCTATCAGATTGACATTAAGAACGCAAAAAAATATCAAAATTCTGAATTGCATCTTTCATTAACTAACATTAAGCACCAATCACTGTCCTCTAAAGAACAAGTGAATATGGCTATTTTTAATAATACTACGAAACCAGATAACCAGTTATTAGATACGAATGGTCCCCGGTCAGCACAGAAATCGCTTAGGAAGCAACTGACGACAGGTTCTTCCAATACAGGCTATTCGATCGGGGTTAAATCTAATTTAACGACTAATACGATTGAGCAATTGGGTATTGAAAATCTTTCTTTCTTTAAAGTTTTATCTGATGCTACCCTAAATATGGGCTATCAAAAACAAATGCCCAAAAGTTTGGATTTACTTTTATCAAATTCAGGGACTTACTCATTCAACCTTAAAATTACTGCCGTTCCGCTTGGTCAAACTTACACAAATGATGTTAAAAAAATCCAGAAAAATAAATTAAATTCATTAAAATTTGCTACAAATAGAGTTAGTGGCAAAATAACAACAAATAAATTAGGTATCCTAACATCATCTATCCCTTACTCTACAGGTTGGACAGCGACTGATAATGGTCATAGCGTGCCCGTTATTAAAACAAATAGCGCTTTTATTGGCTTAAAATTAAAAAAAGGAACTCATCATATCATTTATAGTTATCAAACACCTGGCTTATCAACTGGTTTTCTTTTAAGTGTTTTTGGCCTCATTGTTTGGGGGAGTTATAGTTTAACACCTCTAATTTGGAGACGTTTAAGAAGACTTTAATTAGACATAAATGATATTATTATGACCTCATCTACTAAATAAATCTATTAGGGGTTTACTATCTTGTTAAATAAAGTCAGTTATCTTAAAAATCGTTTAATCGTATTTACAACCATCTTTTTGATTAGTTTATTTTTAGTTCTTCCACAAATAATCAACCACAGTCTAGTCTTAGGTGGTGACTCGCTTTTTCATTTCAATCGTATTTACGATACCTATATCCAATTTAAAACAGGTAACTTTAGTTATTTTCAAACTAACTATGGTTTTTTACAGAGTGGTCGCATTATTAACGCCTTATATGGACCAGGTTTTGCTTATCTGTTAGGTATCTTACTCTTAATTGTTCATAATTGGATTTTATTTCAAATCATAACCTCCTTTTTAATTTTCTTTATTAGTGGTTACTCAATGTATTTTCTATCTAGAGAGCTTCAATCCTCTAAGAAAATTTCATTATTGATTGCTAGTCTATTTATGGGGAGTTTTTACGTTACCCGTTGGTCAATTAACCAGAATTTTATGTCTTGGGGCGTTATGCTAATGCCCTTAATTGTCATCCTCGGGCTTAAAATGATTAAAAATAATGCTAAGGATTTAAAAGTACTACCATTAGCATTATTGATTTCAGCGCTTATTCAAATTCATGTCTTAAGTGCCTTAATGTCGGTTGGCGTCATCTTTATCTTCTTTGTTGTCGGTTTTTACAAGACAAATCAAAAATTACAGCTTTTATCAAAATGTTTCTTAGCGGCCCTTCTAACTATTGTTCTAACCTTTAATGTTTGGGGCGCTATGCTAGAAATTTTCACAAGAAATACGCTGTACTCGCCTTACACTCACTTAGATATGGCTAGTGCTACAATGCGTTTTTCAACAACTAGCTATAGCGCTTCATCTATAGGACTATTTATGAGCGTTATTTTCATTTTACAATTTATTTTACTATTTTCTAGGTGGTCACAAGTATCACTTTCTAATAAGCTAATGACACTATTAGGAGCCTTATTTCTCCTGTTATCAACAAATCTTGTTCCTTGGACGACAATATCGAATCTAATACCACAGCTTCGAAGTTTTTTACAATTTCCTTACCGCTTTTATGGTTTTGCAACTGTCTTATTACTTGCTGGTTTTGGCAACTCTCTTTCTGAGCTACCTTCATTTAAGCCTAAAAAGTTTGGCGAGTTATTTTTAATCATTAGTAGTCTTTTTATTTTAGGTCAATCATATATTGATATTCAACAGCAAAATAAGCTCTGGAATTCCAATGATCCTCTTATTTATAAAGGGAGCGTTGTCGTTTCAAATCATCTAACGAGTGATCAAATTAGAACTAATTTTACTAGTTCTGATTTATCAAAAGGATTAAAGGTGGTTAAAAAAATAGCCCCAGATTATTTACCAAATAATCAAGAACAAAAGACAACATATAATAAAAAAGAATACAAGAAAGATATTGTTAGGAATCGTCCTAATATCACTAAGACTGTTACAAAAAATGGTGATTTAATCCTTAAATGGCATGCGACAAAAAAAGGTGAATCCATCGCACTTCCTATTGTCGTTTATAATAATTCAGAGCTCTCCTTAAATGGAAGTCAATTACACCGATTATCTCTATCTGCATTAGGTGTCCCTACTGTTAAGGCAACAAAAAAAGGGAGTAATCGTGTAGTGCTTAGATATCAATCGGAAATGATCACTACATGGCGTTTGTTTTTCGTCATTTTAACTTGGATTATTAGTATTTTATCGATGATAACACTCCATTTTATAAATAGAAAACTAGACAAAAATAGTGTTCATAAATGACAAGTCCACTCTAACTGTTGTTGGTAATAGCGTAAAAGCTATTACCAACAACAGTTTTTTCATACCAAAAAGTCCCCAAAAGTCATGAGACTTTTGGGGACTTTTTGGTATGAGATTTTTTAGCTAGTCTTGTTGTAAAATGTCACGGACTTTAGTTGACAATAAATCAATAGCAACTGTATTTGCGCCACCTTCTGGCACAATAATATCCGCATAGCGTTTCGTTGGTTCAATGAATTGATTATACATTGGTTTAACCGTTTTAACGTATTGATCAATAACTGATTGTAATGAGCGACCACGTTCCTTCATATCACGTGTGATACGGCGAATAATACGTAAATCATCATCTGTATCAACAAAAACTTTAATATCCATTAAACTTCTGAGCTTTTCGTCCCCTAGAATTAGAATTCCTTCAACAATGATAACATCTTGAGGTTCTGTTCTGATCGTCTCACTTGAACGAGTAAACTGTGTGTAATCATAAACAGGCATATCAATTGCTTCATTATCCAACAATTGTTCCAAATCACTAATCATCTGTTCGTTGTCAAACGCGAGTGGATGATCATAGTTCACTGCTTTACGTTCTTCCATACTCATTTCAGCTTGATCATTATAATAAGTATCTTGTTGTAAAATCATGATTGATTCGCCAGCTAATTGTGAATAAATAGCATTACTAACCGTCGTCTTACCGCTACCAGTACCACCTGTTACACCAATAATAATGGGACGTTTTGTTCTTTTGCTCATGCTTTAGAAATCCTCCATTTATTCGAAACGTTCAGGTTCTTGCTGACTATCTCCAAATCGATAAGCAACGGCATCTAATATTCGTTTAGCTGCTTGCCCATCTCCATAAGGATTTTTAGCATTTGCCATTCGTTCGTACTCTGTCTTATTAGTTATTAATGATAGCATGGTTTCTTTGACTTTCACAGGGTCAGTTCCAACTAACTTCAATGTACCCGCCTTCACGCCTTCCGGACGTTCTGTGTTATCACGTAAAACAAGAACTGGTTTTCCTAATGATGGCGCCTCTTCTTGAACACCACCTGAATCCGTCATAATAAAGTAACTTTTTGCAGCGATATTATGAAAATCAACCACATCAAGCGGTTCAATTAGATGAACGCGCTGTTCTCCACCTAAGACTTCTTCGGCTAAATCTTTAACAACTGGATTTAAATGAACCGGATAAACGACTTCAACATCTGGCTGATCTTTAACGACAGATTTAATCACTTCGAAAACACGACGCATAGGTGCACCTTGGTTTTCACGACGATGCATCGTGAGTAAAATCATTTTATTCGCAGGATTTACTTCTGATAGAACATCATGGTCATACTCTTTTTGAACTGTTTGTTTTAAAGCATCGATGGCTGTGTTACCTGTTACAAAAATATTTTCTTTTGGATGATTTTCTAATAACAGATTAGTTTTGCTTTGCGAAGTTGGGGCAAAGTACATATCTGCCAGTACATCTGTTAGTTGACGGTTCATTTCTTCTGGAAACGGTGAATACTTATCCCAAGTCCGTAATCCCGCTTCAACGTGTCCAATTGCCACTTGATTATAAAAAGCTGAAATACTAGCGGCGAATGTTGTTGTTGTATCACCATGAACTAAAATAATATCAGGCTGCTCTACTTTAATAACATCATCTAATTTTTGTAAAACATTTCGAGTTGTATCACTTAATGTCTGGTTAGCGTGCATCACATTCAAATCATAATCTGGCGTTATTTTAAATATCTCTAAGACTTGGTCCAACATTTGGCGATGTTGTGCTGTTACGACAGTTACTGTTTCAAACTCCGTCGTACGTTCTTTTAACTCTAAGACAACAGGTGCCATTTTTATTGCTTCTGGACGCGTCCCAAAAACAGTCATCACTTTTACTTTTTTCATAATTGGCCTCCTCAATGATTATATTAGTTACTATTATACCAAAGAAAAGACAAAATTCTGATTTTGTTAACAAAAATTTAATAGCCTAATTATTAATCATTTTCTCATTAATATGTTATCATTATTTCATAAATAAATTTGGAGGTCTTTCTATGTCAAAAATAAATTTTGAAGATCAACTTAAAAAATATGCTGAATTAATCGTCAAAGTCGGTGTTAACGTCTCAAAAGGCCAAACAATCGTCCTACAAATTTCCGTAACCCAACAAAAATTAGCTCATTTAATCGTCAATGAAGCTTATGCTGCTGGCGCAAGTGAAGTTATCGTTAAATGGGCAGATAGTCATGTCTCGAAATCATTCCTTGAATTTGCTCCACTAGACCGTTTAGTCGACGTTCCTGGTTATGCAACCTCAGAAGTTGAAGATTGGGTTGCTAAAAAAGCATCTCGCATCTCAGTCATGTCAGATGATCCTGATGCCTTTGCTGGTATCCCTTCTGAAAAGATTGCCTCACGCCAAAAAGCTATGGGTCAAGCTCTACGTCCATTACGTAAAGCAACTCAAAATAATGACGTTAGTTGGACTGTAGTCGCTGCCGCAGATACTGCTTGGGCTGAACTCGTTTTTCCTGAATTAAAAGGCGAACTTGCTGTTTCACGACTTTGGGAAGAAATTTTTAAAACAACACGTATTGATCATGAAGATCCAATTGAAGCATGGCATCAACATGATTTAACATTGCGCACAAAAGCTGAAGAATTAAATAAAGAACAATTTTCTGCTTTACATTATGTTGCCCCAGGGACAGATATCGTCATCGGTCTCCCTAAAAATCATTTGTGGGAAGGCGCCGGTTCATTTGATGCACAAGGTCATGAATTCATGGCTAACATGCCTACCGAAGAAGTTTTCACCGCACCTGATTCTAGACGTATTGATGGTTACATTTCTTCAACAAAACCATTAAGCTACGCAGGAACTACTTTGAGTGGTATGAAATTTACTTTTGAAGCAGGTAAGGTTGTTAAAGCAACTGCTGAACAAGGTGAAGAAGTTTTACAGCACTTACTAGAGACTGATGATGGCGCAAAATCATTGGGTGAAGTTGCTTTAGTTCCAGACCCTTCTCCAATTTCACAATCAGGAATAACGTTCTTTAATACATTATTCGATGAAAATGCCAGTGACCATTTAGCGCTTGGCTCCGCTTATCCCTTCTCTATTAAGGATGGTACTAAAATGAACGATACTGAATTAGCCGCTGCTGGTTTAAATTTAAGCCAAACGCACGTTGACTTCATGGTCGGCTCATCTGACATGTCAATTGATGGGCTTCGTGAGGATGGCAGTACAGTACCCGTTTTCCGTAATGGGGATTGGGCATAAATGATCACATAAAAAGGTATAAACTAGCATTTCTGTTAGTTTATACCTTTTTCACTACTACTTATTTTATTGATTAGGTTTTTGTAACCCAAATTCAGAAAGTATATCTTAATATAGTATATTAAAATCATATGTTTGTTTATATTAAATGTCATTTTTATAATCCCTATAAGTAAAGGTAATAAAAGCTAAGCTACTAATCACCCACGCTGCAATAACCATCATTAGTCGAGGTTTAGTAATGATTTTTGAATGATAACTAAGCGTTACTCTATTGATACCTTTTTTTGTTGCTTTAATCGTTGGACTACCTATATTTGATAAGGTAATCTTTTTTATATTAAGCTTAGTTCCATTTAGTGTAACTTTTGAATTGTTATAAACAATAATAGGTAAGGACATTGTTTCTCCTATTTTTGTTGCAGTCCATCTAAGCGATAAATCACCCTTATCTGTCACTCTTTTTATAATATTTGACTTATTCATTATAATTTCATTTTTATATTCATTGTAAGGATCCTTGCTTAATTCTTGATTATTAGGTAAATAATCTGGAGTTGATTTTTGTGCTACCTCTAACCCTTTTTTTAAATCACGATTAGTAAAAGCATTTCTTATTTGGACAGTACTTAAAGAATCTGGGGTTGTAACATGTCCTTTAGCTATAATTGACTCATTTGAATTCCAAATTTCATTTTTAGTCTGAATATCACTATACGATTGCCCTAAAATAAAAATACTTCCGACAATTAAAAACAATGAACAATTTTTCTTTGCATTCGGCGAAGGTAACGTAGAAATTGTAGCACTGAACCCCGCTACTAATAGAATCGTAGTAAAACTATCAAATCGATAAGGAAACTGTAAAAAACTTTGTAACTGTGGAATTAATATAGATATCCTAGTCCACGGAAATAAATTTGTAGTTAGAGCAAGAAAAATAGCTCCTATTATAGTAACAATCTTATTAGCTAGAGATAATTCTTTTCTTTTTGAAAACAACCAAACAATTTGTAACACAAAAATGATACTCATAACCAATCCAAACTGTGTACCACTATAGTTACCAGTTGAAAGGTTCATGGTTGAACCAGACATGTTTGAATTGGCAAATGGTGAATATATTTTATTATTTGAGAAAACATCCAACATAGCTCCCCAAACATTAAAGGTCAGAACTAACGCCAGTAAACTGGCTAGAAAACATTTTAATAAAAGTTGTAATTTCTGGTTAGTTTGAATAAAGCCAATGAAAAAGAATACAACTAAAACGCCAATTGACATTAAGGCGCTTAAGACGTGAATTTGGATTAGCACTGAAACTGCTAATGCTAAAGGTAGTACTTTTAAATCCTTAGCATTATTTTTAATCATTTTAAGCCCAAGAATGACAATCAAAGGCATCAACATAACGCCCCATATCATAAAATTCTGATAGATTGACCATCGAGTGATATAGAAACTACCCATAAAAAGACTAGCAGCTAAGACTGAATTTTTTTTAGTCGCTTTCAATTCTCTAGATAGAAAATACATTGAAAATCCACTAATAAAGAAAATTATGAATGACGTGACAATTTCAAATTTAATCCAACTATGCACGATACCTAGTAATCCACCTAAAAGGTAAGTAAACCCTGGTCCATATAAGGCATTAACAATTCGACCACTTTGTTGAAAACCGTAATTAGATTGAAAATAATTAAAGTTACCTGTTTTAAGCTGCATATAATCATCATAGATACGGTTAAAATGGAATAGAGAATCAGCACCAACTACTAAACTATTATTAAGTATCTGCGGAACTGTCAGAAAAAAACTTAATATAAAAATAACGCAAAATACCGTTCCATATTTTTTTAAAGATTCAAACTTATTTATCAAGCTATTTACTCCCAAATAAAATTATTTAATGGTTTAATTATAACAATAGAAAATTGTGCTGTCACTCAAGAAATATAATATTGCTAGAACTAAAAGATCAATATCTATGAAACTACTGACACCTTAGCCATGTTGTAAATGAAAATTATGACTATGAATTTAAAAATCTACAATAGTAATAATTGACTTATTTATTTTTGCCATTTACAATGAAGTAATCAGCCTTTTTGTCTCTGTAGCTCAGCTGGATAGAGCAACCGCCTCCTAAGCGGTAGGTCATCAGTTCGACTCTGATCAGGGACATCTTAAATAAATTTTCCGCCTTATAGGTTACAAGACTTCGGTATACTGCCGAGCTTTTGTAACCTATTTTTTATATATTTAACTTGTAAGTGCTATTTATTTTATCCTTGAAATTGTAGCAGTAGAAGAATTACTATTATATAAATTGTATTAATGAATGCAATTAATATAAATAACAACATACCACATAGACGATAACCAATATTTTTCTGAAAAAAGGGTAGTCTTTCAATATAAGTTCCAATGCCAATCATACCCGTCCCCACTAACCACATGCCAATCGTTAAATTCACAACTATTAACCATGGTTCAATTAAACACAACACGATACTAACAATTCCTACCCATTTCATTTCATTATTTACAGGTTTAAACCTTTTTCTCATCGGAAAGACCTTCTTCCACGTTATATATATTTGTTTAACAATTTTTTTAAGGTCTAAAACACATCATTTTATCCAATCTTTTCTAAACTATCTTTAAGATTTCGATAATTGTACACCTAATATTATTTTTCCACTAAGCAATAAGACTTTCGCAAATAAAAAAATACTGTTTAAGCAAACAATCATTGCTTAAACAGTATTTTAAATCGCATCGAAATTTTATATCTTCAATTTTTCCAGTTTATAATTCGACACCATTTGTTTTAATAACATTTTGATACCAATAGAACGAATCTTTTTTCAATCGATTTAGCGTCCCGTTACCTTCGTTATCTCGATCTACGTAAATGTAACCATAGCGTTTCGCCATTTCGCCTGAGCCTGCGCTAATTAAATCGATACAGCCCCATGATGTGTAACCTAGACAAGAAACCCCGTCTGCAATCGCCTCACCCATTGCTTCAATATTTTCACTTAGATAAGAAATGCGATAATCATCATGAATTTTATTGCCTTCTTCCACAACATCTTTTGCACCTAATCCATTTTCAACAACAAATAATGGTTTCTGATAACGATCATAAATTTGATTCATCGTTGTTCTCAAACCAAGGCCATCTGTTTGCCAGCCCCATTCGCTTGTCTTTAAGTAAGGATTTTTTAAGCTATCAAAGACATTTGCTGCTGTTTTATCAGTCATCTCAGGATCAGCGCTTGCTAATCTTGATGAATAATAGCTAAATGAAATGAAATCAACTGTATTTTCTAATAAATCTTTTTCGTCGGTATCTGCCATTTTAATTTCTATACCCATATCTTTAAATAATCTTGCCGAATAACTTGGGTAGTAGCCACGTGACTGAACATCAATAAAGAAGTATCCTTCCCGATCCTTTGTCATTGCTTCAAATACATCTTTTGGATTAGGTGTATTGGGATAGGTAACCCCAGCCGCTAACATACACCCTATCTTAAAATCAGGATTAATTTCGTGTGCTAATTTTGTCGCAAGCGCAGAGGCAACTAATTGATGATGTGCCGCTTGATATTTGATTTGGTCAGGATTATCAATCCCTTCCAAATCTAATCCACCGCCCAATAACGGAATGTGTAAAATCATATTAATTTCGTTAAATGTTAACCAATACTTAACCTTATCCTTATAACGCATAAATAAGACGCGTGAAAAGTTTAAGTAATTATCAATCATTCGACGGTCAGCCCAACCATTCATTTTTTTCAACATCCCTAACGGCGTATCGAAATGGTTAATTGTTACTAACGGTTCCATCCCTAATTCGTTACAAAGATCGATAACTTTATCATAGAATTCTAGCCCTTTTTCGTTTGGTTCTTTTTCATCACCTTGTGGAAATATCCGTGGCCAACTAATTGACATTCTGAAGGTTTTGAAACCCATTTCTGCCATTAATCGTAAATCTTCTTCATAATGATGATAAAAATCAACAGATTCATGACTAGGATAAAAATCTTCTTTCATCTGCATCGCTTCTTTTACATTAAATAAATAATCCCAGCGACCATGGTGTGCGTCTGGTAATATATCTACTAATGACAGGCCCTTACCATCAACATCATAGGCCCCTTCAAATTGATTAGCGGCCGTTGCGCCACCCCATAAAAAGTTATCTGGAAAATTTGATTTTGTCATCTTATTGACCTCCTGAATTAATTTCTAAATCTAATAAATCAGTACCAACAATTATTTCTGACTGGTCTTTAGCAAGTGGTTTAATTTTTTTATATTTTGGTGTGTTCGTCACGATAATTGGCGTAATAATTTCATATCCTGCCTGTTTAATACCTTCAATATCGAATTTAAGTAATAAATCGCCTTTTTTTACGACGGTATCAATTTCTGTTTGAATTTCAAAATACTTACCTTCTAATTCAACTGTATCCATTCCGATATGCATTAAAATTTCGGCGCCATCGTCTGTCACCATACCAACTGCGTGTCCTGTTGGAAAAACTAATGTTATTTTACCATCAGCAGGTGCGTATAATTGACCAACTTCAGGTAGAATTGCGATACCGTCACCCATAATACCAGAACTAAAGACAGGGTCTTTAACCTCTGATAAAGGTAATACTTCGCCTTTAAGTGGGCTACCAAGGATTTCTCCACTCATTTCTACTTCTACAGGTACTACTGACGTTGTTACTTTTGTTTCAGCAACAGCAACGGGTACTTCTTGATCTTCCTTTGTTAAACCGAACATAAGTGTTAAGACATATGCCAATACGAATGAAACAACGATTGCTATCAGCACAGCGTAGAATGACATATCAATTCCTGTCTTAGGATTCAAGTAACTTGGAATAGAGAAAATGCCTAATCCACCAACCATGTATCCTTTTGTCCCAAATACACCAAGAACCATGCCACCAATAGCGGCTGAAATACATGTAATAATAAATGGTTTTTTACGAGGTAACGTAATTCCGTAAATAGCGGGTTCCGTAACACCAAAGATTCCTGAAATAAATGAAGAATAGCCAAGACCTTTTAGTTTTTTATTTTTTGTTTTAATTGTAATTGCCAATACTGACCCAATTTGAGCGAACGTTGTCCCTAGCATAAGTGCTAAAATTGGATCTGAGCCTGTTGTTGAAATGTTAAGTAAGGCAAGTGGAACAAGTCCCCAATGTAACCCGAAGATAACAAGTACTTGCCATAAGCCACCAAGAACTGCGCCAGCGGCAATTGGACTAAATGTGTATACAGCTGTAAATCCGGTTGCCACAATATCACTAGCCCAAGTTGTTATGGGACCTATAAAGATAAATGTAATAGGCACAACAACAAGTGCTGTTAACATTGGCACTAAGAATGTTCGTACAACTTCTGGTATCACTTTTTTGAAGAATGGTTCCACTTTTGATGCAAACCAAATTGATACAATAATAGGTACAACTGATGATGCGTAACTCATCATGATTACTGGAATCCCCAAGAATGTCATATAGATTGGTGATTCAAAAATTGTTCCTGCAAATAAAGTGTACAGCACTTTTCCACCTGAAGCGGCTAGTGTTGCTGGCAATTGTGCCACAATAGTTGGGTAAACTAAGGATGCACCAATAACCATTGCCAACAATGGATTAACGTGGAATTTTTTACTAGCACTGTAAGCTAAGATAATCGGGAAGAAATAAAAGAAAGAATCTCCTAATGCATTTAAAATAATATACGTTCCAGATGTCGGTGCCACCCAGCTAAATGCGACTAGTAATGAAACTATTCCTTTGATCATCCCTGTTGCAGCTAAAACACCTAGAGCTGGTGCAAAGATACCTGAAATCATATCAATAAAGGCATCAAGCGGTTTCATTTTTTCGCCATCATTATCTGGCACAATGCCATCACCATCAAGTCCGCTACCTTTAACTAATGCATCATAAACTTCCGGAACTTGATTTCCAACAACCACTTGGTACTGGCCGCCACTTTTAACAACGGTCACTACGCCGTCCATATTTTTCAACATATCGGTATTGGCCTTAGATTCATCTTTTAATTTAAATCTTAGTCGGGTTGTACAATGGACTACGCTATTAACGTTAGCTTCGCCACCTACATTTTTTAAAATATCTTTAGCTAATTTTTCGTAACTCATCACAATCACTCCTTTATATTTTTTATAAATTAAAACCCAGTTATCCATTTCAACTCAAAAAATACGAGTTTGCATGGATAACTGGGTTTATGCTTGCTTATAAATGGCAATAACACACCTAATTATCAATTTATTTAATTTTCTGTTTGCCGATGGGTTACTCGCCAGATATGTAAAACTAGATAAACTTGTTCGTCTGCTTGTAAATCCCAATCGGCCCGTTCTCGAATATACTGCACGATTTTTTCCACTGTTTCGTACACTTGTGGATACCGACTAATCATCATGGCGAGCAACTCAGGGTCAAGTTCTGCACGATCAATCTCAGTATTATGAAAATGCCTAATGAATAAATAGCGTAAATGTGAGACAAATCGACTATAATTAAATGATTTTTCGTCGAGAATAATACCAGTATCTAATTGAATAATATTAACAATTCCCGAAATGAGTTCTGTCAGCTTCATCGATTCTTGAACAGCATGTCCGCCTTCTTTGACGTTAATCAAATGATAGGTTAATAAAATCAATTCATTATTTTGAACCGTAATGTCAAATTTTGATTCGATTTCTTTAATACCAACCTTTGCAGCTTGGAATTCACTTGGAAATAATTTTTTCATTTCCCAATGAACAGATCGGTCATTTAAAAACATTTCTTCACGATTTTTTTGTAATGAATATTGAAAATGGTCCACTAAAATCAAAAATTGAACATCATCAAATGTCACATCAATTAATGGCTCTACTACTCCAACAAAAGTTGTCGTAACTTCCAAAGTTTCTGCATCAAATCCTGAAATTAATTTCATTGTATCTGAATCTTCTTCAGCTTTAAACCGTCGGTCAATCTGGTCCTTATCGATATTATCTCCAGCATGATAACCGAATCCAATACCGTTACCAATGACCACCCACTCAACATTGTCGGATGATTCAACTAAAGCTGCATTATTATTAAAATTTTTTACGAACTTCACATCAAACCGACCCCTTCCCATAAAAAATGACCTACAAATACAGATATTTTCATATCTACATCAATAGGTCATGCCTGATCGAATCAGTAACACTCATTTCATATTTATTGTATCATTTATTGTAAGCGTTATCAATAGCTATTTAAATTACTTTATAACTTACTACCATTTTCTTTAATGACCTTTTGATACCAATAGAATGAATCTTTCTTATATCGTTTTAATTCTTTCGCACTTTCTTCATCACGATCAATATAAACAAAGCCATAGCGCTTTTGATAGCCATTTGACCAGCTCAATAAATCAGTGAAACTCCAAGTTGTATACCCAATGACTTTTACACCGTCTGAAATGGCTTCTTGAATGGCTTTAATATGTTCATTGATAAAGTAAATTCGGTAATCATCATGAATTGTATTGCCTTCTTCTAATTTATCATAAGCACCAAGACCGTTTTCAGTAATAAGAACAGGTAAGTCGTAACGACTATCAATTCTTCTCAGAGCAATTCTTAGCCCTTCAGGATCAATATTCCAATCCCAATCAGTTTGTTTTAAAAATTCATTATTAGTAGTCTTAAACATGCCTGGAACGCCACTTTCGGAGCTAGTCCCCTTTTTACCTGTATTATTTTCAGCAGCAAGTCCAACACCACCAACTAACGGATTAGCCGCAATTGTTTGGGTTTGATAATAATTTAAACCCATAAAATCTGGTTTTCCAGCAATTAAAAGAGCTTGATCTGCTTCTGTAACAGTAGGTGCAGTTCCACGTTCAGTTAACCATTTATAAATCATTTTTGGATAACGTCCATAAACATAAATATCCATCCAAAAATGAGCAGCATAATCTTCATAGTTAGTAGCCGCAACTTGGTTTTTAGGATCTCCATTAACTGCATAACCCGGGCTATAGGCAAAGCTAGGCCCAATTTCACCTTGATAATGACCTTCATGAAATGCCTTAATTGCTGAAGCATTTGCTAAATTAGCAATGTGATTTGCAGCATACATTCTTTTTTCATCATTTACTGCAGGCGGATGACTCTCCATTTGATAGCCATGAGAAATAAATACGTTTTGTTCATTTAATGATACCCAATATTTAACACGATCACTGAATGCATCAAAACAAGTTTTCGCATAATCCGTAAAATCAGTAATAATTTCACGAGATTCCCAACCAGCATATTCATCTTGTAATGCTTGTGGTAAATCCCAATGATAAAGTGTCACAACAGGTTCAATATTATTCGCAATTAACTCATCGATTAATCGATTATAAAAATCTATCCCCTTTTGATTAACTTTACCTTTTCCTTCTGGATAAATACGTGTCCAAGCAATTGAAAAACGGTAAGCTTTCAATCCTTGCTCCTTCATTAAGGCGACATCTTCTTTAAAACGGTGATAATGATCGACGGCTACATCACCATTTGTACCCTTAAATGTTTTCCCAGGAATTCTTACAAATTTATCCCAAACTGATAATCCTTTACCATCTTCTTGATACGCACCTTCAATTTGGTAAGCAGCTGAGGAAGCCCCCCATAAAAAATCAGTTGGAAATTGACTCATTTTTTCATATTCCATTATCTATTCTCTCCTTAAAAATAATCACTTAATATCGGTTGTTCTTTAATTAATGCGCCATCGAATAACGTCACGTCGCCTGATACAAATCCATATTGTTTTAATTGTTTAAATGTTCGATACCCCATCATACTTCGTGTTAAATTTTGAATATCCGTTGTAAACGTAGTTGCTGAATTTTCAGTCTTTTCAACTTTTGTTTGTCCGTCTATTCGGCTAATTTGCCAATAGCCTTCATTAGCCTGAATAGTCGAATCTTGAACTTGAATCACAATTTGTGGAAAATCTTGCTGGTAAGGGTATCTGCTGAGAAAGTCTTCAACATTTACAATTCTTGCCATCATGTAAGGTTGCGTTGTCACTTCAACTTGAGGATTTGCCAGTACATCTGGAAATGGCTGTCCAATTGGACTCTCATAACTAAACCATTCGTATGCTGATTGATGCTTAAGCACAAAATTTTGTAATTGGAGCCAACTCTCACTTGTTTGATATATCCATTCAACGATTTTAAATTCATCAGTTTCTCTTTGATAAACAAGATAGCCTTCTGACTCATTTTTTTCATTATAATAGACCGCTACTTCCCAGTTAGGGTGTTTCTCCGCCGAATAAGTTAACCACCAATCTGGCCGTTCAATACCACCTTGTTGAGAGAGCTGATTCTGTTGGTATAATTTATTTAATTCCTCTTTTACATCCAAATAACGGTGACGTTCAACGTGACCTATGGCCTTAACTTTTAATCGTGGTAAATCCTTCGTATTCATCCGATATATCGTTTGATCAAATGTTGCTTCGTAACCGAATTTACGATAGAACGGATACGAAAATGGCGCTAAATACGATAATGTCGTTCCATTATCATACATCTCATCCAGAGCTAAATTCATTAATTGTCCAATACTACCCTGACCAGCAAATTCTGGATAACTTGCAACATAGCCAATACCACCCATTTTAAATTGAGTCCCGTGAAAATGAGTCGTAAATGGTGTATTAATCACACCGCTGACAACTTTCCCAGATTCAACTGAGCCCCAATCTGATGAATGCTCATAAAGTTTGCGAAAAAAGCTCTTTCTCTGTGCTGATACTTTTTTATTAAAGGCATAAATTGATAAATCAAAGTAACTTCCAAAATGAGTTTCATCTAACTTCATATTTGTCATGGATCTACTCAACTCCTTCTTCTGTACGAATTAACCTCTTTAAATATAGCACGGTTACCCTATTCGTGCAATCGCTTACAAAATTAGTCAATAAAAAAATCATCCAATTATTATTGGATGATCCTTCTCATTAATCAAAATGTTCTGCTTTTGGTTTGCGTCTTTTACCTTTATTTTTTTGATTTCTCAAACGAACTTTACGATGTGGTTTCTTTACTGGTTCATCAGATTGCTTTTGACCATCAACTGTTTTGGCTTTCACTTCAACTGGTTTAAGTTTCTTAGCTTTTGGTTCAGCCACACGTTCTGGTCTTTCTGTTACAATCGCACCATCATATAAGTAACCTTTTTCAATTTCAAATGGTGTATTTTTTAAATCTTGTTTTAAGGTACGTAGATCATGTTCATTTCCAAGATTAATAACCATCCCTTCAGCACCCATCCGGCCTGTCCGGCCGACACGATGAATATATGACGTCGTATCTTTAGGCATATCATAATTTACGACTGCGGGTAACATTGGAATGTCCAAACCTCGAGCGGCAACATCCGTCGTTAGTAATAATTTAATTTCATGCTTATGAAGTTGTGATAAAGCATTAGCACGATTAACTTGGCGTTGCTCGCTATCTAAGACAGCGACTGGTACATGATCATATTTTAATTTTTGAGCCATATCTTGTAACGATGATAGTTGGTTAAAGAAAACTAGTGCATAAAAATCTTCAACATTTGCTAAACGACGCAACGTTGATTGACGTTTACGCGTTGGTGTTTCAATTGAATAATGGTGAACGATACCTTGTGTTTGATCAACTTCACGAACATCATAAGTTGTCACATTAGCACCAAACCATTTTTTCAAATCATCTAATATTGCCGTTTCCGTCGCAGAAAAGAAACTTAATTGAATGCCTGCAGGTGCCTGGCTGATTAAATCACGACAAGTTGTTAGTGTTTCATCCGTTAATAAATCATCCGCTTCATCAATGACAACTGATTTAACTTTATGTAATTTAATTTTTTTATCTTCAGCTAAATTCAATAAGCGACCTGGTGTTCCGACAATAATCTCAGGTTTTTTCTTTAAATTTTCAATTTGGCGTTTCATATTAGCACCACCAATAATAGCTTGAACTTTTAAATCAAGTTCTTTAGCCCAAGGACGAATGACACCTGCTAATTGCATAGCTAATTCTTGTGAAGGTGCAATAATCAATAGTTGAATGCCATCTTTAGGTATTAATCTTTCGAGTAAAGGTAAGCTGAACGCTAATGTTTTACCAGAACCGGTTGGTGCTAATCCAAGGATATTTTCACCTGATTTTAGAGGTTCATAAACGGCTTCTTGGATGGGTGATTGTGTTTCAAAACCTTGTTCTTTAAAATATGCATCAAATTTTGGATTCATTTTAGTCTCTTTCTTTTAACTTCATAGGATTAGTTTTAATAATTAAGTATAGCATATAAAAAATAAGCTTCCATTGATTCACAGAAACTTATCTCAATAATTCTTATTTATGATCAGCTGGAAATTCAATTCCGGCACTTTTCCTTAAATCAAACAATACTTGATTAACTGTCACACTAAGTTTTTGCCATTTTATATAATCAGCTTTGTTCGTTACGTCATTGGGGTTATTGATGACTCTAGCAAAATCAATCGCTTCAGCTAACATCGGATTTTTAGCTGGTTTTTGACTAAGTAGTTCTTCTTTATCAGAGCCATCTCGATAAAGAACCTCATTTAATTCAGCTGCATTATCCATCACAATTGTGTCTTTTAGGCCATAGATTTCACTAGTTAAATATGAATTTGCTGTCTTACCAATATTTAAGGTCACTCTAAAATCTTCATAAGTTAGAATTGCGACACCTTTACCATCAACACCTGTTGGTAACATTGTTGGATAGTACTGAACTTCAAGTGGTGTACCAAACCAAGAAATAGCATTATAAACAACGTAAACACCTAAGTCTTGTAATGCACCACCAGAAAATTTTGGTGAGAAGATATTAGGTTCTTCACCTGCTAAAATAGCATCATAACGTGACGAATACTTCATATAAGTTAAAGTTGCGCCTTGGATGGTCTCTAGTTCAGTTACTTTTTGTTCAATAATTTTGAAATTATCTTGATGAATTTGTCGAGCTGCTTCAAATAATTGACTTCCAGGATGTTCCCTAAGAACCGTCTGAATAGCGGCCATTTCTGTTGGATTTGAGACCACTGGTTTTTCGGCAATAACTTTTTTACCAGCTTCAATCGCTAATTTAATTTGTTCAAAATGTAAACTATTCGGAGAAGCAATATAGATTACCTCAAATTTATCTGAATTTAAAAATTCTGTCATATTATCGTAAAAATTTGTTGCACCATATTTTTCACCAAAATCTTTGGCTTTTAATTCGGTTCTTGAATAGACACTAGTCAATTGAAATTCATTAGATTCATGCGCTGCTTCAACGAATTGACCTGTAATCCAATTTGTACCAATAATACCTAATTTAATCATACCCAATACCTCCATTTTATTATTAAATTCATTATAACAACAATTGAACCGTTTTCATAACGATTGCTTTATTTCAATTTTGTGACGATAGATTAAATTTATATATATTTTGGGCAATTCTTTCCGCTTGTTAGCTAAAAGTGCTATATTTAAGTAGAAGAGTTCTAATTAGGAGGGATAGCTGTGAAGAAACGTAGTTTTGCACTACTAGGTGCATCATTTTTTATTGGATTAACGAAAGATATTAAGTCTATAACCGCACCTAAAACTAAGGTTTCTTTACCTATTTTTTATGCTGGACATTGGCTATTCTACGATGAATTAAGTCATCGACACCATAATTTGGATATTTCATCAGACCTCACAATTCGAATTGACGAACGTGCACTCGATGGTAAGATTGAACATATAGATGAGCGTGAACTTAGTTTCTTAGATGAATATGGTTTTCATCTAAGAATTGATGCAAACGATCAAGGACCAGTGAGTTTGTTTGACGAAGCAGATAACCGGACCTATCCCATTAAATTAGCCCCAATTGTAGAATCACAAGATGATAAAAATGAAGATGTAGATTAACAGAATTTTGTTGATTATCATCTTCATTTTTTGTTTCATTACACGTTTAAATAGTCTAAAATAGTTAAATACGCATTTTAATATAGAAACGAGGACCTTTTTCCATGAACAATGATCACCTAAAACGAGATATTGGCTTTTTCGCTGCCCTTTCAACTGTAATGGGAACAGTTATCGGCGGAGGCGTTTTTTTTAAAGTTTCAAGCGTTACACAACAAACCCAATCTGCTAACTTAACTTTATTTGTTTGGTTACTTGGTGGCTTTTTAACTATCTGTGCTGGATTAACCGCTGCAGAACTTGCAGCCGCCATCCCAGAAACTGGTGGCGCCATTAAATATATCGAATATACTTATGGCCGTTTCCCAGCATTTTTACTTGGCTGGGCACAAATAATCATTTATTATCCAGCAAACATTGCAGCTCTTTCAATTATTTTTGGCACACAATTAATTAATCTTTTCCATCTTGATTCACATTTAATTATCCCATTTGCTTTAATTAGTGGAATCAGTATCACATTGATTAACTTTTTAGGCGCCAAAGTTGGTGGTACCTTTCAATCAATTTCATTAGTTTTAAAATTATTACCTATTATTGTCATTGTGATATGGGGGATTTTCACTCCTGGACAAGTGACGTTTAGTTTAATTCCGTTAACATCCGGCGCGCACCAGTCTTTCTTTACTGCTTTAAGTGGCGGCCTTCTTGCGACCATGTTTGCTTATGATGGCTGGATTGGGGTTGGAAATATTGCCGGAGAGATGCACCATCCAGAACGTGATTTACCGAAAGCCATTATTTCAGGATTATTTTTCATCACAATTATCTATACATTAATTAATTTTGTTTTTCTTAAGGCTCTTCCTATTTCAGGATTAGCTGGCAATTTAAATGCAGCTTCTGATGCCTCAAGACAACTATTTGGACAATTTGGTGGTAAGTTTGTGACCGTTGGTATCTTAATTTCAGTCTACGGTGCCACTAACGGCTATACGTTAACCGGTATGCGCGTTCCATATGCGATGGCCTTAGAAAACCAACTCCCCTTTAGTAATTGGCTAAAACGCTTATCTCCTCATACGAGAGTTCCATATATTGCGGGCTTTTTACAAATAAGTATCGCAATAATAATGATGTTCTTAGGTAGTTTTGATTTATTAACAGATATGCTTATTTTTGTTATTTGGATTTTTAATGTACTAGTTTTCGTTGCTATCTTTATATTACGAAAACGTGAACCTGAATTAAATAGACCCTATAAAGTTCCTTTATATCCAATCATTCCAATCATCGCGATTATTGGGGGTATTTTTATACTCGTTGCGACACTATTAACACAAACGACGTTAGCACTTGTTGGTCTATTAATAACGGGACTTGGCATTCCTGTTTACTTTATTCATCAAAAAAGCCAAGGATAATTATACAAATAAAAACATTCAACTTTTAGAGCCAGATAGGCTCATATCCCTTAAGTCGAATGTTTTTATTTTTTATAAATTATTTAAATAGTTACTATATCCAGCAGCTTCCATTTCTGCTTCAGGAATAAACTTCAATGAGGCAGAGTTAATACAATAACGTAATCCGCCTTGGTCTTTAGGTCCATCAGTAAATACATGACCTAAATGTGAATTTGCTTCCTTACTTCTAACTTCCGTTCGTTGATAACCAAAAAGACTATTATCAACCAACTCAGCAATCTTAGAACCTGGGATTGGTTTTGAAAATGATGGCCAACCGCAGCCAGCGTCATATTTTTCTGCTGAACTAAAAAGTGCTTCCCCACTAACAACATCAACGTAAATTCCTTTTTGATAGAAGTCATCATATTTACCGGTAAATGGCGCTTCCGTTGCAGCATGTTGTGTAACTTCAAACTCTTCATTAGTTAAACGTTCACGTAATTCTTTTTCAGTTTCTTTTGACATAATGGACCTCCTAATGTTTTAAGATATCATTAGAATACTCTTTTTCACACTGAATACAATTTATCTGTTTGCAAAAAAAAGGCCAAAAGTAAAATACCTTTGGTCTTCCTCATCTATTATATTAAATTGGTTATTTTTCTAAAATTGTAACTGTTTCAATATGTGTTGTTTGTGGGAATTGATCCACTGGTAAAATTGGTTTTGTAACTTTGTAACCATCATCTAAGAAGCTCTGTAAATCACGAACTAATGTTGAAGGGTTACAACTAATGTAAACAACTTTTTTAGGTTGCATTTTAAGTGTACTTTCAATAAATGCTGGTTCTAGCCCCTTACGAGGAGGATCGACAACTAAAACGTCAGGTCTTAAGTTAGCATGACTCCAGTTTTCCATCCAGTTTTCTGCCATCCCAGTTTCAAAACGAACATTATCAATACCATTAATCTTAGCATTTTCTTTCGCATCTTTAACCGCTGCAGAAACTAATTCTACACCATAGATTTGACGAGCATGTTTTGCCATTGATAATGAAATTGTTCCAATACCACTATAAGCATCAATAACTGTTTCATTACCAGTTAAACCAGCACGTTCAAATGCTGCAGCATATAATTTTTCTGTTTGGACAGGATTAATTTGGTAGAAAGAATGTGGTGAAATTCTAAATGTTAATCCATTTAATTGATCTTCAATATAACCAGGGCCAAATAAAACTTTGTTTTCGCGGCCTAAAATAACATTTGTCTTTTCAGAATTTGTATTTTGAACAATAGTTGTAACCTCAGGTAATGATTCACGGATTGCAGCAGTAATTTCAGTAAACATTGGTAATTTCTTAGAGCGTGTTACTAAGACAATCATCATTTGTTTTGAGTAATGACCACGGCGAACCATAATGTGACGGATAATCCCTTTATGTGCACGTTCGTCATATGCTTCCACATGGAAACGTTGTAAGACATCACGTACAGCTACGATTGCTTTATCAATTTCTTCATCTTGAATTAAAAAATCTTCAATTGCAACAAAATCATGACTGTTTTTCTTGAAGAATCCTGTTTTTAATTCACCAGCAATTTCGCGAACAGGCACTTGTGCTTTATTACGGTAATGGAAAGGATTTTCCATTCCAACAGCATCAGATACTTCAATATCCAAATGCGCTTTTTTCAATAACTCTTGAACTTGTGCTTGTTTGAATTTTAATTGTGCTGGGTATGCTAAATGTTGTAAAGGTGCAATTCCAGTTTGTGTATATGCTGAACCTTTTGTTTCAACACGATCTGGGCTCTCATTACGAAAAGCTAAAACTTTAGCGAAACCAAAGTTCTTGCTAACTTTCATTACACGAATACTAACTTTTTCGCCTGGTAATGCATTTTCAATAAATAATGGGTAGCCATCAACTTTAGCGACACCCATACCTTGATAAGTTAAATCGATAATTTCTGTATCAAATTCTTGGTTCTTTATTACTGGAGGTAGTTTTTTCATTGTTGTCCTTTCGATGTTCCTGCGTATTTACTTTATTCAACCATGTTTAACCCCTAAAAGTCAATAGTTGCCAACTCTAGAAATAAAACAGGATTGAGGCCTTTACCAAGCACCTCAATCCTACTTAATTTCTTAGTTATCTCTTACTTTACTAATTGTACCATTACCGTCAACATCTTCACTATGCATTTCTTGGACTTCTTTTACAAAATGTTCTTCAGCTGTAATTTCGGCAGCCGTACGACCTGACGTAATTGACGTTTCTGGCAATGCATCTGTATTCGCAAAAATTTCGATATGTTGCTTTAAATTTTTGAAAGTCATTGGTGCATCACCACCATATTCACCATCAATATTAATCATCATTTTATTATCGACTGGTTTAGCAATTAATTTAGACGTTTTAACATAAATCACACGTTTATCATTAATATGCTTCCCACCATTTAACACAAGTGCCATTAAATGCAACATTTCGGCGATATTAGTCGCTTTAACAATAAGCAAGGTAAACTTACCGTCATCAAGTGAAGCGTTTGGTACGATTTGTTCAAAGCCACCTACAGAGTTCGTCAATGCTAATAAAAACATTGATGCTTTCCCTTTAAAAATTCCCCCATCATACTCAAGGTTCATTTCAATTGGTTTCATTCTAGGTAACATTTCAGCACCTTTAGCTAAATAAGCCAGATAACCAAAAAGTGATTTAAATTGTGAAGGAACATCATAAGTTAATTCCGTTAATAATCCACCACCAGCGATATTAATGAAATATTTTTCTCCAGCTTGTCCAACATCCATTTTAACTGTGTTACCTTTTGCAATTACTTTTGCAGCAGCAACTGAATCATCCCTAGGTATTTTCAAAGCTCTCGCATAATCATTTGTCGTTCCAGCTGGAATAACACCTATCTTAGGTCGGTGCTTAAGACCAGCAATTCCATTAGCAACTTCATTAATGGTTCCGTCGCCACCAGCAGCAATTACTAAATCAAACCCTGATTTAGCAGCTCTCGTTGCTTCATCTCGAGCTGAATGTTTCTTCGCTGTCGTCGCATAAGCACTAGTTTCATACCCGGCATTTTCAATGATGTCTAGAATACTCACGAGATCACTTTTTAAAGCCTCACGACCGGATGTTGGGTTATAGATAATTCTGGCTCTTTTTCTCATTCCGTTCCTCCACATGAATCTTATTTTAATAAGATTATCTTTGCTTCAATGAGGCCATCAATAATTGATTGACCACATTAGGATTTGCTTGTCCCTGTGTTTGTTTCATGATTTGTCCGATTAAGAATCCAACAGCACGATCTTTACCATTTTTGAAATCTTCAATTGATTGTTCATTGTTATCTAAAATACCATCAATAATGGGTTGTAACTTAGCTGGGTCAGATAATTGAACAAGTCCCTTAGACTCAACCCAAGCTTTAGGTTCGCTACCATTTTTAATAATTTCTTGGAAAACTTTTTTAGCAATCTTACTTGAAATTGTTTCATCAGTAATTAAATTAATCATTCCAGCAAGATTTGCTGGTGTTAATTTAGTATCTTGTAAGTTTAATTTATTTGTATTCATGAACGCATTAACTTCACCCATTAACCAGTTAGCAGCTAACTTAGGATCTGCATCTAACTTAATTGTGTCTTCAAAGAAATCTGACATTTCTTTTGTTTGTGTTAAGACTTCAGCATCATATTCAGGCAAGCCTAATTCACTTGCATAGCGTGTCCGTCGTTTGTCAGGCATTTCGGGAATTGATTCTCTAACTTCTTGAATCCAGTCATCACTAATATGAATTGGTGGAATATCTGGTTCTGGGAAATAACGATAATCGCTAGCCCCTTCTTTGACACGCATCAAAATAGTTGTACCAGTTGGTGCATCAAAACGGCGTGTTTCTTGTTGAACAATACCACCAGACATCAAGACATTTATTTGACGTTTTTCTTCAAATTCAAGTCCTTTACGCACATTTTCAAATGAATTTAAATTTTTCATTTCAGTTTTTGTCCCATAACCGGGTTGGCCAATTGGGTTAATTGAAATATTAACATCAATTCGCATTGATCCTTCTTCCATCTTCACATCAGAAACACCGGTAAATTGAATAACTTGACGTAATTTTTCAAGATATGTGTAAGCTTCTTCAGGTGTTTTGATATCAGGACGTGAAACAATTTCAATCAAAGGTGTTCCTTGACGGTTTAAATCGACATAAGAATAGCCGTTAGGATTATGCGTATTTTTACCCGCATCTTCTTCAACGTGCATTTCTTCAATTCCGATTTTTTTCGTTTCGCCATTAACTTCAATTTCTAAGAAGCCGTTACGACCAATAGGTTCTTCTGATTGTGTGATCTGGTAAGCTTTTGGATTATCAGGATAAAAGTAATTTTTTCGGTCAAAATGGTTATCCTTTGTGATTTCACAATTTAAAGCTAAGGCAGCACGCATTCCGTATTCAATTGCCCCTTTATTGGCAGTTGGTAAAACACCTGGATAACCCCAGTCAATAACGTTGGTATTCGTATTAGGTTCTGCCCCAAAATCAACTTTTGAAGGTGAGAATGCCTTAGAGTTAGTTTTCATTTCAATATGAACTTCAAGTCCAATTGTTGTTTCAAAATTCATTAGTTTTGGCCTCCTAACGTAGGGACTTCTTTATGGAAATCAGTTGCTTGTTCAAATGCGTAACCAGCACGATACATTGTTGCTTCATCGAATGATTTCGCAATTAATTGTAATCCAACTGGTAAGCCATTTGAGAATCCAGCAGGAACTGACATGCCGGGTAGTCCAGCCAAGTTAACTGGAATCGTTAAAATATCATTCATATACATTGTAATTGGGTCTTCAATTTTATCACCAATATTAAATGCTGTATTAGGTGCAGTAGGCCCAATAATCAAATCATAATCATTGAATACATTACGGAAATCATTGCAGATTAAAGTCCGAACTTGAGCTGCTTTCTTGAAGAAAGCGTCATAAGTTCCAGCAGATAATGAGAATGTTCCTAACATAATCCGACGTTTAACTTCATCCCCAAAACCTTCTGAACGAGAACGTACATAAACATCTTCCAAACTCTTAACGTCTTGTGCACGGAATCCATAACGAATACCATCAAAACGTTGTAAATTAGATGATGCCTCAGAAGAAGCTAGAATATAGTAAACGGGCACACCATATTTACTGTTTGGTAAACTAACTTCGTCAACTGTTGCGCCAAGTTCTTCAAACGTCTTAACTGCTTTTTGAATGGCTTCTTTAACACCAGCATCAACACCCTCACCTAAATACTCTTTAGGTAAAGCAATCTTCATTCCTTTAATATCGCCAGTTAATCCAGCAGTAAAATCAGGAACAGCTTGCGCTGAACTCGTTGAATCATGAACATCGTTACCACTGATTGCATTTAAAACAGCAGCGTTATCTTTAACGCCACGTGTGAATGGTCCAATTTGGTCCAAACTTGATGCAAATGCAATTAAACCATAACGTGATACACGACCATAAGTTGGTTTTGTTCCTACGACACCATTAAATGAAGCAGGTTGACGGATAGAACCACCAGTATCTGAGCCTAAAGCAGCAATAACTTCACCTGAAGCAACTGCAGCAGCTGAACCACCTGATGAGCCACCGGGAACCTTCGTTGTATTCCAAGGGTTTTTTGTTGTTTTAAAAGCTGACGTTTCAGTAGAACCACCCATAGCAAATTCATCCATGTTTGTTTTACCAATTGTCACCATTTGTGCTTGGCGCATTTTTTCAATCACTGTTGCATCATATATTGGATTGAAATTTTCTAACATTTTGCTTGCAGCAGTTGTTGTTAAATCCTTTGTCACAATATTATCTTTAACAGCCATTGGTATCCCGGCTAAGACATTATTTGCATCGATACCAGCAGCATCAACAGCCTTAGCTTGGCTAAGTGCCATTTCTTCGTTCATTGCGAGGAAAGCAGAAATCTTTGAATCACGTGCTTTAATTTCAGCAAAGGTTGCCTTCGTTAATTCTTCAGAACTCATTTCTTTATTAACTAATGCGTCATGTAAACTTGATAAATCTTGTTTGAAATAATCCATGCTTAAGCTTCCTCACTTTCATCAATAATTGCTGGCACTTTAATAAGGCCATTTTCACTATCCGGTGCATTTTTAAAGAGTAAGTCTCGATCTGTTCCTTCTTCTGCGACATCTTCACGCATCACATTGAGAACATCTGTAATATGTGTCGTTACTGGAACGCCTGTTGTATCTACTTCTGATAATTGTTCAGCCATTCCGATAATATCATCTAATTGACTGGTAAATAGTTCTAAATCTGTATCACTGAGTTCTAGTTTAGCTAACTCTGAGACATGTTTGACTTCTTCTTTACTAATTGACATTCAAAACCATCCCTTCAAAATTCAAATTAATTTCTTTTTAATAACTGGTAAATACATGCGTATAGTATGTGCTTTCTTTAGCTGTTTTGGCAAGGAAACTTTGCATTGTCCCATCACTACCTTTGATAGTAATGTCAATTGGAATCCCTGATGCTAAATATTTCACGGCCGTTGTTGATAAATATTGAGTGAAACTAATAATCTCTGTTTCACTATAAAATTGAGTTGTAATATTGATGTGCATCCCTGTAATTGCTTTGTTTTTATATTGTACCTGTGCTGTTACACCTGCTAAATTAGGAAAGAAACTTTGAACTTCAGTTTTAAAATTCGTAAATGTCGTTTCATCATTTGTATTAGGTGATGTGGCCGTCGATGTCGTTGGGAACGTATAACTCTTAATTGAAACATCATCCCAATTATCAATCGTCGTTTTACCATTCTTATTCACAGCGTAGGCGTAGAAACTACCGCCAACTAAACTATCGTTTGGTGCTTGCTTGTACATTGCCACCATGATTGGAACGCTATCACTAATTCCTTTGGTTTTACGAAGACGAGCAACCACTTTGTTAGCAGCTTCTTTACCCTTTTCTCTCATTGTTGCATCAGAAATAACGGTTTTATATTCAGCCCCATATTCTTCTTTTTGATAATAATCAACTGAGTTCATTCCGATACCTACCGAGATACCCGAGAGTGATAATTTGCTGCCTTTTTTTGTCATAAAATCTTGTTCTTCAACTTGCTGTACATACATGGGATTACGGTCTGTTTCACCCGTTTTACCATTACTCTTAGGGTTTAATCCGTCTTTATTAGCACTTGATTCACGTCCTAACCAGCTTTGAACAGTCGTTTTTGTTAAATATTGTCCTTCTTGGAAAATATAACTGTCAGTAGCAAATTGATCTTTAGATAAATCTAACAGACCAGATTCAAAACTTTTTAAATTCAAGACATTGTCATTTTGTGTGAGTGCCACACCTCTTGATTTACTTGTTAAATATTTACCATCTTTAATGACACCTTCATAGTTACTATCACTTGTTTGGCCAGTTGTCTGGTAACCAGAACTTGATGTATTTTTAGAGGTTCCCGACGAGCCTGATGAGGCAACATTGCCACAGGCTGCTAAGAAAATTAACGAGAAACTTAACATAAGTCCAATCTTAATTTTTTTCATATGACACTCCTTCCATAACTGAGATAAATTGTTGTTCATCCCAAATTTCAATTTCTAGTTGCTTCGCTTTTGTTAACTTACTTCCAGCATCATGCCCGGCAATTAATAGGTCTGTTTTTTTCGAAACACTACCAACAACAGAAGCACCATTTGCTTCAAGCCATTTTTTAGCATCGCTTCGTTTCAACTGATCAAGTGTTCCCGTTAGGACAACTTTCTTATCCATCACGGGACTACCTTCAGCTAATTCTGCAATTTCAGCAGTTGTTTTGCCTAAAAAGGTTAAGTTAACTTGCGCATTATCCAGTTCATCAATCAATTCACGAACTTGGTCATTGGCAAAATAAGTCACAAGACTATCCGCAATCACCTGTCCGATTGAATCAATGACGAGAATATCTTCGGAAATTGCTGTCATTAATTGATGAATATCTTTAAATTCGGCTGAAACCAATCGAGCAGCCTTAGCTCCAACATGCCGAATTCCTAGTCCAAATAATAAGCGTTCCACTGAATTTTGTCGGCTAATATCAATTGCATTTAATAATTTATTAACCGATTTTTCTTTGAAATTATCTAGCGTTAACAGTTGATCGGCAGTTAACTGATACAATCCTGCAACATCACTAATTAACTTATTTTCAAATAATTGTTCAACAATTTTAGGCCCTAGTCCATCAATATTCATCGCATTTCTAGAAGCAAAATGTGCCAGACTCTCTTTAATGAGTGCGGGACATTTTGGATTGATACAACGTAATGCAACTTCTTCATCCAGATGAACTAATATTGCTCCACAAACTGGGCAGTTCGTTGGCAAACTATACACAACACTGTCTTCTGGTCGTTTATCTAAGACAACTTCAGAAATTTCTGGAATAATATCCCCAGCCTTATGCAACTTAACCGTATCGTTAATTCTAATATCTTTTTGTTTCAGTAAATCCCCATTATGCAATGATGCCCGAGAAACTGTTGTTCCCGCTAACTGCACAGGATTCATGATTGCAGTTGGTGTTACGACACCTGTTCGACCAATCGTCCATTCAATATCTAGAACTTTAGTTTCTTGCTCGTCTGGCGGGAATTTATAGGCAATTGCCCATTTTGGAACTTTAACCGTATTACCAACTTCATCATGAATCGTGAATAAATTTGCTTTAATAACAATACCATCGATATCGTAAGATAAATCATGACGTTTTGCTTGATATTCATTAATGTATGCCGAAATTTCTGTCATATCACTCGTAACACGTGATTCAGTATTTGTTCTAAATCCAAGTTTAGACAAGCGTTTTAACGCATCACTTTGAGTTTTGACATCCGGATCAACTATATAATAGATAAATGTACTCAATTGTCGTTGAGCCGTTTCAGCTGTATTTAATTGTCGTAAACTACCTGCTGCTGCATTCCTAGGATTAGCAAATACCGTTTCTCCAGCTTCCTCGCGACGTTTATTCAACGCAACAAACGCCTTTGTTGGCATGTAACATTCTCCACGAACTTCAATTGAAATGGGTTCCGTCAATGTTAGTGGAATTGATTTGACTGTTTTAAGATTTTCAGTAATATTTTCACCAATTGTGCCATCTCCACGAGTTGATCCTTTAACGAATACACCATTTTCATATGTTAACGAAATGGCCAATCCATCAATTTTGAGTTCAGTATTGTAACTTACCTCAGCATCAACTGATTTTTGTAATCGTTGATCAAATTCCGATAGTTCTTCAATGGAAAAGACATCCCCCAATGAAAGCATTGGTACTTCATGCGAAACTTTTTCAAAACCAGGCAGTACCTGGCCACCAACACGTTGCGTTGGTGAATTAGGTGTCACTAAATTAGGAAAGGCTTTTTCAAGTTCTACTAGTTGTAGGTAGTGTTCATCATAAACATGATCTTCAACTGTTGGCTGATCAAGGACATAATATTGACGCGTCCATTTGATTAAGTCAGTTTTTAATTGATTCACTCTATTAGTTGCTTCTTCCAATGTTATGGCTTGATTTGACAAACTTGAACCCTCCTTTTATTTAGTCCACTTTTTTTGTAATTGGTGCAAAAGCTGTCAACAGACGCTTAATCCCTTGTTCTTTGAAAGCAATATCAAGTTCAGCATCCGAACCTGATCCTGAAACTTTAACGATTGTCCCAGTACCCCAAGCTTTATGTTCCACTTTTTCACCAATACGCCAAACAACTGCATCAGCACCTGTACCATTATCACGTTCAACGGTTTTAGCAGGTCGACGGTATGTTGTCGCCGTCGCACGTTGATTGGAATACGATGAATTACGAGATGGTGCTGCCGTTTGATTATCTAATTCAAGTAATGACTCATCTATTTCACCAATGAAACGTGAAGCTTGATTACTTTGACGACGACCATACAACATTCTTGAAAAAGCATTTGTTAAATATAATTTGCGTTCAGCACGAGTAATTCCGACATATGCTAAACGACGTTCTTCCTCAAGTTGATCATCTTCTAACATGGCACGAGAAAGAGGGAATATGCCTTCTTCCAATCCCATTAAAAAGATAACTGGAAATTCAAGTCCTTTAGCGGCATGTAATGTCATCAATGTGACTTCTTCAGGTTCTTCTTCAATATCATCTTGTGCAGAAACTAGTGCTAAATCAGCTAAGAAATCAACATAACGGTCACTATCATCTTCTTCAGCTTCCCAACGATCATCAAATTGCTGAGTTACAGACAAGAATTCTTCAACGTTTTCAAGTCGCGTTTCATTTTCAATCGTTTTCGTCTTTTTCAAATTAGCTTCATAACCTGATTGTTTTAAAATTTCTTTTGTTAACTCGGTCACATTCAAGAACTCACGCATTTTTTGTAATCCACGAATCATTGTGGCAAATTCTTGTAATGATTTTTCAGCTTTACCAGAAATATTAGCAAGCGCTGAGTTTTCAGCACCTTCAAGCATTGTCCAATTATTCATATCTGAAAATTCACGTAATTTGTCCACACTACTTGCACCGATACCGCGTTTTGGGACATTTACAATACGATCAAAACTCATTGAATCTTGATCATTAGCAATTAAACGAATGTAGCCTAAGATATCTCGAATTTCCAATCGCTCGTAGAATTTGTGTCCACCAACCATTTTGTAAGGAACGCTTGATTTTAAGAATGTCTCTTCAATCACACGAGACTGTGCATTCGTTCGATATAAAATGGCGAAATCACCGTAATTTAAGTGATTATCTTTAATTTGTTCTTGAATTTTTTCAACCACATAATGTGATTCATCATTTTCACTTTGGCCACGGTAGTAAGAAATTTTCTCACCATCTTTATTATCAGTCCAAAGACTCTTATCACTGCGGTTCGTATTATTATCAATAACTGCATTGGCAGCATTCAGAATTGTTTTCGTTGAACGATAGTTTTGTTCCAACTTAACAACATCAGCATCAGGATAATCTTTTTCAAAATTCATAATGTTATCCATGTTTGCCCCACGCCAACCGTAAATACTTTGGTCAGCATCCCCGACGACGCAGAGATTTTTGAAACGTTCAGCTAACATGTTTACTAAGGTATATTGTGCTTCATTAGTATCCTGATATTCATCCACATGGATATATTGAAATTTATTTTGATAAAAAGCCAATGTTTCAGGCTTTTCTTTAAATAAACGGATAGTTAACATAATTAAATCATCGAAATCAACTGCTTGATTTGAGCGTAACTCTTTTTGATATGCCGTATAAACTTTAGCTACCATTTGTTCGAACATACTTGCAGCACGTTCTGCGTATTCTTTTTCTGTTAATAAATCATTTTTTGCATTTGAAATTGCTCCTAAAACGGTTCTTGGGTCAAATTTTTGTGGATCAATATTTTGTTCTTTTAAAATACGTTTTACTAAAGTCTTTTGTTCACCTGGGTCGGCAATTGTAAATGCACGATTATAACCAATTTGGTCAATATCACGTCGCAAAATACGAACACAAAGTGCATGGAATGTTGAAACCCAAACATCTTCTGCCCCTTTGTTAAGTAATTTATTAACACGTTCGCGCATCTCTTTTGATGCTTTATTTGTAAATGTGATTGCTAATACGTTCCATGGATTGATACCTTTTTCTTCAATTAAGTAAGCAACGCGATGCGTTAATACTCGCGTTTTACCACTTCCAGCTCCAGCCATAATTAAGAGTGGTCCCTCTGTTTTTAGGACAGCTTCTTTTTGTTTGTTATTCATTCCGTTCAATAAGCTTTCAGTAGTCAAATTAATCAATCCTCTCTATAAATCAGTCATTATTTATTATAGCAAAAAAACGCCTTAACTTCTTTAATTTTTATGAATATATGTCTCAACTTGTTCATAAAAAAAGACGAACCGATTCAAAACGATTCATCCTTCTAATTTCATTTAATTTGTTGTTTCTTTTTTATCCCAAATGCCTGTATCTTCAATTTGATTCAATGCTTCACGAACTGAATCTGACTGAACCAAAATATGCCCAGCACGATCTAATTTATGATTTTCAGGGTAACGATAAAAATGGTAATACCAATTATTTTTAAGAACCCACTGTGTCTTTAAATCGGCACGTTCTTCTTCTTTTAATGACACCATAACAGTTGGTGCAAGGAATTTCACTTTTGATAGTGGCAATCCACAAATGGCACGTAAATGCTGTTCATACATGCTAACGTTTGTTGCTTTATCAAAAACATACCCTGATTGATGCATAGCGGGCACGACACGTTTAACATAAATTGCACCTGATTTAGTTACAAAGTAGCCAATTTCTAATGCGCCAGTGTAGTCTAGATTTTCCGCAACTTTAATGGCAATTTTATGCATTTCAGCAGAAATTTCTGTATCTAAGTTAGCTGGTACGATTGATTCGTGTAATCGATGATCACGATATTTATTTTCAACAGCTGGGAAAAAATTAATTTCCTTACCATTTTTGATAAGAACCATTGAGATTTCTTGTTCATAAGGAATCCATGATTCTAAAATATAGGTGCCACGTTCAACCAAGTACGCCGCATCTGAAATATCAGTTTGCGTATTGAGAACACTCTGGTAACTTTTACCAAACCCTTTTTGGATTGGTTTTAAAACGCTGGGATACCCAATTGAAAGTACAGAATTATACACATCTTCTAATGATACAATTGTTTCAAAAGGTGGAATATTAATATTTAATTGTTCAAAAAAAGCTCTTTCCAACAAGCGGTCTTGCATAATTTCTAATGCATTATACTTTTGTGGCACATAAGTATATTTTGAAATATATTCAATCACTTCTGAATTAACGTGTTCAGATTCATACGTCACAATATCTGTTCGTTCAGCGAATTCTTTCAATTTATCCTTATCATTCATCTTACCTACAACAGAATAATCTGCTAATTGAAGTGTCTCACTAACTTCATTTTGACTGTATGCTGCGATTTTAAACCCTAAATTTCTTGCAGCCATAGCCAACATTGCACCCGTTGGACTATCTCCGATTATTCCCAATGTACTTCCAGGAAAGATAACTTTTTTTTCCACTATATATTCACTACTTTCTACTTTTGCTTTATACCCTTAATCATACTGTTATCCCGCGGGGCAATCAAGTTTTAACAACCATAATTTAACAATTTTATAAGAAAATAAAAAAGAGCACATTTTGCGCTCTTTTCGTTAATTTAATCTTCAAAATGAACTTGATCACCATCAAATGATGAAATTTTAGCAAGTGATTCTAAACGTACGCCACGTTCATGAATTAATTCGGCACCTTTTTGGAATGATTTTTCAATTACAATTCCAATTCCAGCAATTTCTGCCTTAGCTTCGTCACAAATTTGGAAGAGTCCTTCAGCTGCTTGGCCATTTGCCAAGAAGTCATCAATGATTAAAACACGATCGTTTTCACCTAAAAACTTGTTGGCAACGGCAATTGTATTTTCAACTTTCTTTGTGTACGAGTAAACAGAAGCAGAATATAAATCATTTTGCATCGTAACGCTCTTATTTTTACGTGCGAAGACAACAGGAACATGAAATTGTAACCCAACGAATACTGCTGGGGCAATACCTGATGATTCAACTGTTAAAATTTTAGTAATTTTTTCATTTTTGAATAATTCAGCAAATTCCACACCCATTGCTAACATTAAATCAGGATCAACTTGGTGATTTAAAAATTGATCGACCTTCAATACATCTCCTGGTAATACAATACCATCTTGCATAATTCTGTCTTCTAAAAGTTTCACGTGGGGTACGCTCCTCTTGCTATTTATATTTTTTTGGGTATAAAAATAGCTTTTTCACTTCGGTATAAGTAAAAAAGCTACATTCCGGTTTTGAATGACTTAAGAATAACATAATATAAGGGTAATTTCAATTTGAATCTACTCATTTATCGTTATTATACTTGACATTAATCCCGTTTATTTATCATATTTATCTAAATGATATTGTTTAATGATATCTGTTAATTTTGTACTATAATCATTATCTGTTGCGTACCCATCAACTACTAAAGCTGCTGCTGCATCTTCGTAAGTTGCTGCAGAAAGAACGTCAGCAAATTGTGTTTTATTCCATGTATTTCCATTAGCTAATAATTTCGAATGAGACATAATTGCTTCGTCCCAATCTTTGAAGACGATAAATTTAGCCGTAACCGTCTTCCATGTGCCATCTTTTTCTTGTTCTTTAGTTTTGAAATCTTTTGCACGTGCGCCCGTTCCTTTAATTCCAAATAGGTTATTGTAGTCTTTAGCTAAAGAACTCGTTCCCCAATCAGATTCTAAGATAGCTTGTGCAATTGTAATACTAGAAAAGACTTTATATTTTTTTTGCATTTTTTGTGCTTCAGGTGCTACTTTCTTAATAAATGCTTGTTTTTTAGCTTCTGCTGCTGCTTTTTTTGCTGATTCACTTGCTTCAATTTTTGAGGTTGATAATGACGTCGCAATAGATTCATCTCGAGCAACATTCTTTTTATGAACGTTCATTGAAACAACGACTGTAATAATACCAAGAATTAAAATTAAAACAACAATATTCGCAACTTGAATTTTACCGTTCTTTACAAAAATCCCCCGACCATTTTTCTTTTTCATTAGTACACCCGTCCCTATACATTTAATTGTTTCACTTATTTTACCCTAATTCTATATCTATTACCATCGTATTTTTTCTCTTTTTATTAAATTTCTGTTAAGCTTGAGCTATCTTAAATGAGACAGGAGAACATAATGACAAAAAATTTAAATTGGGGAATTATTGGACTTGGTAACATCGCTCACAGCTTTACAACTTACTTTGATCAACCATTTGGTGAAATCTATGCCGCTGGCTCAAGAAACTTAGAAAAAGCGCAAACTTTTGCTAACGAATTTAATATTCCACATGCCTATGGTAACTATGAAGACTTATTAGCTGATGATGAAATTGACATCGTTTACATTGCGACACCTCACAACTACCATATCGACACAATCTTGGCTGCACTTAAAGCTGGCAAGCACGTCTTAAGTGAAAAAGCAATCACCATGACTAGTGATGAACTTAAACAAGCAACTGATTTAGCTGAAGAAAAAGGCTTGATTTTACAAGAAGCAATGACTATTTATCATATGCCACTTTATAAAAAAATTATTGAAGTAGCTGAAGAAAAAAAATTAGGCAAACTAAAAATGGTCCAAGCCTCATTTGGTAGTTTTAAAGATCCTGATCCAACAAATCGTTTCTTCAATCCTGATTTAGCTGGTGGCGCATTATTAGATATCGGTGTTTATGCATTAGCCTTTGTCCGTCAATTCATGACAGCCACACCAGAAATCACAGGTTCAGCAATGAATTTATTCGAATCAGGTGTTGACGAATCTGAAACGATTAGTTTACAAAATGCCAATAATGAACTCGCAACTGTTGCCTTAACATTCAGAGCTAAAATGCCTAAAATGGGTATTATTGCTTATGAAGGTGGTTACTTTACTGTTTACGATTATCCTCGAGCTAATAAAGCTGCTCTTGTATTATCTGATGGAACAGCTACAGAAATCACTGCCGGCCATACAAAACAAGCCATGAATTATGAAATTAAAGATGTTCAAGATATGGTTTTGGGTAATTTAAATCCTAAACCATTCTTAGAAAAAACAACAGATGTTATGTCAATAATGACACAAGCTCGTGAACAATGGGGCTTTAAATATCCTTTTGAAAAATAAGCTTCATCTGAAAAGTTATCACTAGAAATTGTTGATAACTTTTTTTAATTCCATGCTACACTAAAAGAAAAAGAGTTGGAGTTAATTTTATGAAACGAAAGAAACGTTATATTCAGAATCGAACACGTAATTATCTAATTGGACTTGCTGTCATTTTAGTTGTCTCCCTTTTCAGCGGAAAATTACCTAGTACTGTAAAAGATTTGCTACAAACAAATGGCAATTCAACTTCAGTCAATGTTAAAAATGGGACAGGAACAGCAAATACTAGTTCTATTAATAGTAGCAAGGCCATTAATGGAATTGTGGATAATGGTGCGCCAACCTTTTCAAAAAGTGATCTTGCAGATAATGCCAATGGTTGGATAAAATACGGCGCTCTTGACTCTCTTGGCCGTGCTACTCAGGCCAATGCTCTTTTAGTTAAAGCTTTAGAATCTAGAGGGTCATCAGCAGATTCTTCAATTCGACCAACTGGTTTTGTGTCAGGGCTGTCACCTTATTTTCATTCCCGTGGACATTTAATCGGTCGACAACTTGGTGGTAGTGGTGATAAAAAAGAAAATTTAGCAACATTATATCAAAACCCTGTTAACACACCCTACATGACCAAGTATGAAAACGCAGTTCGTGCAGCAGTTGATAAAGGAGATCATGTCCGTTATCAGGTAACACCAATTTTTTCTGGTAAGTCACTTTTCCCTAAAGCAATTCAAATGCAAGGTAAAAGTACAACTTCTTGGGGCAATATTAAATTTAATGTTACTATTTTGAATAAACGTTAATTCAAAGGAGTGTGTTATTCATGTTCACAGAATTAAAAAGTCAACTGATAGATTCAGCACCACAAACGCTACAACAATTATTACTTAATTCAAATATCCGTCAGACAAATGATGGCTATTTACAATTTCCTGGCAGCTCACTTCAAACACAATTTTTAGAAACAATGAACTTCTTGAAAACACCTGATACTATCTCTTTGAACTGGGATGACGTTTGTATCTTAGGTCAGACAATTGATGGTGATTATCTAGCAGGTGATCACTATTCAACAACCTTTTTTATTCCTAGTAGTCTGCTAGCAGATGATACTGAAATTCATCATATGCCTATAATCGACGCATTAATTGCACTAGAAAATGGAACATTAGATTCTAAAATTATTTCTAAATTCAACTAAAAAAAGTTATTAACAGCGAAATATCATTCGTTGTTAATAACTTTTTTATTTTTACCTATTAGCATCGTGTATTTTGTTCTCTAACTTTTCCGAACTATTTTTTGTAAAGGTCTTGCTATCAATGGCGCAACAATCCCTGCTAAAATCATCTCTGGAATACCGTTTGTGACAACTAGTCCCATAATATATGGTAATAATTGTGCCATATCAACTTTATAAAAATTAGCTGCTTGCCCATGATATAAAAGATAGATAAGGCCTAAAACTAAAACCGTATTAACCAATGAACCAAAAACAGAGGCAATAATCATGGCTAACGTTTTGTTTTTCCACCATTTATATAAAAAGTAAAAAATGACTGCTGTCACAATTCCAATTAAAATTCTTGGCACAATTGCTATAAGTGGATTTGTAAAAACAATGGGTGCAAGTGGACTAGTTGGCGACACAAACGCCCTGATAAATGTGATTAATCCCCAGACACCACCGATAAATGCACCATCTTTCCAGCCAAACACTAAAGCAGCAACAATCACCGTGATATGAATGGTTGTGATGCTTAAGGGGCCAACAGGGATGTAACCAAATAATGGCACAAAATTTTGAACAATAATGATTGAAATAAATAACGCCAAAATACTCATATGATATGTTTTATTATTAGTTTTCATCTACTTACTCCTACAAATTTAATCATTTCACTTCCGTTCCCTTATTATAACCGATTTAACGATTGTTACCATTTAATATGCAAAAAAATAGAACGTCACTAATTATAGAGGTAATCAGTGACGTTCTATTTTAAATAAATTTTATATTACATGAATGAGATAAGGGTCGTTAAAACAGGAACAACAATGATGAACAAGATTGTACTTGTTGTAACAATGTTTGTTGCGTATTTAACGTCTCCATGTGCTTCATTAGCTAAGATTGGTAATACGGCTAACATTGGTGTAGCTGATTGAACAATCAAAGTTTTTTGTAATAATGGTGCTAAATCTGCACCAGTTAAATGTGTACCTAAAAGAATAACAGCGATTAAAATGATTGGTGATAAAATAAAACGTCCAAGTAATGCAACGACTGTATCACGATCAAATCTGATACTCTTCAAACCGGCTTTAGCTAACACAATACCAATATAGATTAATGATAATGGTGTAACTAATCCACCAACATAACCTAATGTTTGGCTAATAAAATCAGGAACTGGAATTGCAAGAACCAAGAAGATTAATGCAACGATGAACCCAACAAGTGGCATTGGGATTACTTTAGCCCAGTTAATTTTCTTTTTCGTTTTATCTGATTTGTCTTTTGTTGGATCATCATTTGAAATTAAGAAAACACCAAATGCCCATGTTGAAACTGTATTAATAATATAGTAAACAAGGAAATATGAGATACTCTTATCGCCAAACAACGCAATATTTAAAGGTAAACCAATGAAAATTGTATTTGCATTAACAACGGCATTCATGAAGATACCACGACGACCAGGTTTGATGTTCAAGATATGAACAAGTGCCCATGCAATTAAGTAACCGATAATAACAGCAATTGCTGGGTAGAGTAAACTACCTGACAATGCAGCTAATTGATCACGTTTTAAATATTTTAAAACAGAAACGAAAATTGAAGCTGGTAAAGCAATTTTTGTAATTAATGATGAGATATTGCCACCAAATGAATCAGCGAACCAACCTTTAACTTGTAAAATGTATCCAAGTACCATCATCAAAACAACAACTAGAACACTTTGAATTGATTGGAAAAATACCATAATTAATTGTCCTTCTCTCTACGCTTTTTTTAGTATTTAGGTGTCCATTTCATATCTGAGACAGCCTTTTTAACATCTGTAATTGCTTCTTTGTTTAATTTTTGGTCAACAACACTTTGGGCAACTACTTCAGCAATTGTTTGTGAGAATTCTGCTAAATGTGTTACTGGTGGTAATACGGCAGCACCAACGGCTGTAGTATCAACGATTCCACCTAAAGCATGACTAGCTTGTGATAAGATTTCGCCATTAACTCTTGAAGATGTTGAAGCGATAATCCCAAATCCAAGACCTGGGTACATAAGTGCGTTGTTTGCTTGACCAATTTGGTAAGTAACACCTTTGTAATCAACATTATCAGCTGGAATACCAGTAGCAACTAAAGCTTTACCATCAGTCCATGCAATCAAATCTTCAGCCTTAGCTTCTGCTAATTTTGTAGGGTTTGATAATGGGAAGATGATTGGACGTTCAACATGTGAAGCCATGTCTTGAACAATTTCTTTTGTAAATGTACCAGGTTGTGTAGATGTACCAATCATAACAGTTGGTTGAACAGCTTTAACAACAGCTTCTAAAGAAGTTAATTCATCAGCATTAGCAAATTCTGAACGTTTATGCGTAAATTCTTTTTGGCCAGGTGTTAAGTCTTCTGTATCATCAAATAACAATCCTTGTTTATCAACTAAGAAGAAACGTTTGCGAGCATCTTCTTCTGAAACACCAGCGCGTTTCATTTCGTCCATAATTTGGTTAGCAATTCCGACACCAGCAGTACCAGCACCATAAGTAATAACTGTTTGGTCAACAATTGAACCTTTAGTGATACTTAGAGCACCTAAGATACCAGCTAAAACAACAATCCCTGTACCTTGGATATCATCATTAAATGTTGTGATTTCGTTTTGATATTTTTCAAGAATATTAGCAGCATTTGAACGGCCAAAATCTTCCCAATGTAATAACAATTCTGGGAACAAGTTCTTTGTACTTTGGACAAAGCCATCAACGAAGTCATAGTATTTGTCACCAGTTACACGTTCATGTTTGTTACCAAGGTATAATGGATCATTCAATAATGTTTCATTATTTGTTCCAGCATCAATAGAAACTGGTAAAACTTGTGAAGGATCAATTCCAGCAGCAGCTGTATAAACCATTAATTTACCAATTGCGATATCAACACCGTTGACACCCCAATCGCCCATACCTAAAATACCTTCAGCATCTGTCACAACGACTAAACGAATGTCACGTCCTGCAGCAGCATTTTTTAATGTTGCTTCGATATCTTCTGGATGATCAATTGATAAGAATGCAGCGTTTTGTGGATTTACATAAATTTCGTTGTATTCTTCGATTGAATCAGCAACAACTGGATCATAAACAACTGGCATAAATTCAGCCACATGTTGTCCCATTAAGTAGAAAAATAGTGTACGGTTTTCATTGAATAATTCCATTAAGAAATGGCGTTTTTCAAGACCAGTTTCTTTACTTAAATATTGTGCGTAGTTTTGTGTTGCTTGTTCTTCAATTGTTTGAACTTTAGCTGGTAACATACCAATAAGTCCTAATTCACGACGTTCTTCCATTGTAAATGCTGTACCTTTATTTACAAATGGGTTATTTAACATATCTTGTGCTTTTGTCATCATTAATTCCTCCATTATTTTTTTATATTTTATTTTCTCTTTAACTTACAAGAGCAAGAATACACCCCTTTAAAAATTATAGTCAAACATGTGTTATACTATAAATATTATTTATATGAGGATTATAAACGTTGATTTAGAGGAGATTATAATGAACATTCGAGATTTAGAATATTATCAACAAATAATTAATTTGAGAAATTTTTCAAAAGTTGCTCATTTTTTTTCAGTTAGTCAACCAACAATCACAACTGCAATGAAACGCTTAGAAACTGAATTAGACACAAATCTGATTATTCGTGATCAATCACATCATCAAGTTTCTTTTACACCAAGTGGTGAACAATTCGCTGAACATGTTAATATTATTCTCAAAGAATTAACAATTGCTAACCAAGAAATTAACCAACTTAAAAATGAGCACGTTCGATTTGGATTACCACCTATTATAGGAACGTACTATTTTCCGCAAATTGTCAGCAATTTATTTAATTCAGGTCTGATTAATCATCTAGATACAGTTGAGAACGGTTCCCAAGCCCTACTTCTTCAGTTAATAAACGGATCATTAGATATGGCTTTATTAGGTTCCGTTAAACCAATAGAAGATGACCGCTTAATTGCCAGAAATTTTGCATCTAAACACTTCAAGATTATCGTTAGCAAACATCATCCACTTGCTTCAAGAGAATCCGTTAAATTTTCTGAACTTCGAAATGAAAAATTTATTATGCAAAATGAGGGTTTTGTTCATCCAATCGCTTTTAAAGAGTTAACAACAAAAAATCATTTCAAACCAAAGATTATCTATACAACAAGTGACAGTCAGATTATTAAAAAAATGGTTACCGAAAATGTTGGTATTGGTTTTTTAACAGAACTAGCATTGGATGCTGCAGATGATTTAGTCTCACTCCCCTTATCGGAATTAGATCAACCTAAATTTTTAATGTCACTCGTTTATCGTACAAGTCATATTTTAACGCCTACACAAGCAAAATTAATTGACGTTTTAATTGATCCTTCTATCTAATAAGAGAATAACTTATACCTTAAATATAAAGGTATAAGTTATTCTTTTTATTATTTATAGCACCGCTTGACTAAATATCATTGACTAAAGAAACGTATGTTCGTATAATTGGATATATGTTAAGGAGGTTTCCTCGAATGTACAATTATAGTAACGAACCTAGAAAAGTCATCTTTATGATTGATTCAAAATCTTTCTATGCTTCTGTCGAATCAGTTGCACGCGGTCTTAATCCATTACGCTCTATTCTCGTTGTTATGTCTACAGCAAAGAATACAGGTAGCGGGTTAGTACTAGCTGCTAGCCCTATGGCTAAGAAAATATTTGGTATCACAAACGTATCACGAGCTACTGATGTTCCAATTCATGATAAACGTTTAGTTGTTGCCCAACCCAGAATGAATCTTTACATAGAAGAGAACTTAAAAATCAATAAGCTATTTCAACAATTTGCCTCAAATGACGATATTCACCCATACTCTATCGATGAGTCAATTATTGATATGACGACTAGTTGGAAACTTTTCGGAAATAGTCCCTATGAAGTTGCTCGTAAAATTCAACTTGCGGTCAAAGGGGAAACAGGAATTTATACAACCGTTGGTATTGGTGATAATCCACTTCTTGCTAAATTAGCTCTGGATATTGAAGCAAAACATAACCATAGTTTAATTGCTGAATGGCATTATGAAGACGTCCCCGATAAGTTATGGCCAATAACACAACTTGACGATATCTGGTCAATTGGATCTAAAACTGCCGAAAAATTACAAAAAAATCATATCAATTCAATGAACGATTTAGCTCACTTCAACCCATATGAATTAAAAAACAAATTTGGCGTAATTGGTAGCCAATTATTTGCGTTTTCTTGGGGAATTGATCGTTCAATCATTCATGATAAATATACCCCCAAGGAAAAATCCTATGGTAATAGCCAAGTCTTACCAAAAGACTATGTTATCCAATCTGAAATTGAAGTCGTTATTCGTGAAATTGCAGAACAAGTAGCAGCACGATTACGTTCTCATCACAAAGTGGCTACTGTCATTAATTTAGGCATTGGATTTTCTTTAGCCGAAACGACAGATTCTGGAAAAAGATATTCAGGCTTTGGTAGTTCATTAAAAATTGATTCAACAAATAGTAATGCCCAAATCACAAAATATGCCATCGACCTATTTCGAAAAAAATGGCGTCATGAAGCTCTAAGACATATTAGTATTTCGTGTGGCAAATTAGTTGACGATAATAGTCAACAATTAGACATGTTTGACACTAATAATACGGAACAAAAGAATCACAACTTGGACAATACCATTGACATCATACGAAAAAAATATGGTTTTAAATCGATCGTAAAACTTTCCAGTAAGTCTGAAGGTGCAACAGCTATTTATCGCGCTGGGTTAGTCGGTGGCCATGCTGGGGGTAATACCTATGAGTAAAACAACTGATGTTGATGCAAATTTGATAAATCAATTTTTAAAATATGATTATCACGATCGCGGTATGATGAAATGGCAAGGATTCTATTTAAGCGACCATACATCGGCTCGAACAAAAAAATTAAACGAAGAGACACGAAAACAGAAATTAACACATGACATTAAGATGAATGATACTAAAATTGCAGAAGTAATCAATTTGGCAATCATTAAATCCACCCCTGTCACTGTTGATCTCACTAATAAAAATTTGGATGATACACTTTTAGAACCTATACAGGGACTCATTAATGGCTGGTATGAAGATAATATAATTATCAATCATATCACCGTTAAAATTAATGATATTCATGCAATATCATTAAGCCAAATGACTAATGGAGAAGGTAGAAGAAGTATATAAGTAGATAACTTCTACTTACTATACTTCTTCTACCTTTTTTGTTTGATTAATTATAAAAAAACCTCCAGTATTGGATTGGTCCAATACTGGAGGTTCACTTTACTATTTTTTTTATTAAGCTTCTGGTAAATCTAATGTTTCGATTTTTGAATCTAACACTGGAGCATCGTCAGCTTTTTTAACTTTTTTAGTTGTTTTCTTTGGTGCTGCTGATTCTTCCTTAACTTCTTTAGCAGGTTCTTCATCGGGTGCAAATAATTTTGCACGAACTTCTTGGTCCATATCATGTAACATATCAGGTTTTTGTTCCAAAATATTAACGACATTTGGTTTACCTTGACCTAAACGTTCGCCATGGTATGAGAACCATGACCCAGCTTTTTCAGCAATACCATTTTCAACAGCAAGATCTAAGATATCAGCAGTAGCTGAGATACCTGACCCGTACATCATATTTAATTCAGCAATCTTAAATGGTGGTGCTACCTTGTTTTTAACAACTTTAATAGTTGTTTCATTACCAATGACATCCGTACCATCTTTAATTTGTCCACGGCGACGAACATCTAAGCGAATTGTTGCGTAGAATTTTAAGGCACGGCCACCTGGTGTTGTTTCAGGGCTACCGAACATGACACCAACTTTTTCACGTAATTGATTAATAAAAATAACAGTTGTTCTTGTTTTGTTGATTGAACCAGCCAATTTACGGAGAGCTTGTGACATCATACGAGCTTGTAACCCAACATGAGCGTCACCCATTTCGCCTTCAATTTCTGCACGAGGAACTAAAGCTGCAACTGAATCGATAACGACAAGATCAACGGCACCACTGGATACCAAAGCATCTGCAATTTCTAATCCTTGTTCACCAGTATCTGGCTGTGATAATAGTAATCCATCAATATCAACACCTAATGCTGTTGCATATGCGGGATCCATGGCATTTTCAGCATCGATATAAGCAACTGTACCACCATTTTTTTGGACTTCTGCTGTTGCATGAAGTGCAATTGTTGTTTTACCAGAACTTTCTGGTCCGTATATTTCAACAATACGGCCTTTAGGAAAACCACCAACTCCCAATGCGTAATCCAATGATAAAATCCCAGTTGAAGTAACATCAATCTTCGTGTCAGCTTTGTCCCCCATCTTCATGATGGCACCTTGTCCGAATTCTTTTGTAATTGCTGATAACGCTTTTTCTAGTGCTGCTTCGCGTTCTTTACCGTCTTTTCTTTTGCCGTCTCCGGTTGCAATACTTCTGTTAGCCATAGTTAGTAACCATCCTCTCAATAGTAGAACATCTGTTCGTTTCCATTTACTTATCATACCTCATTAAAATTTATATCGCAAGCGTTAAATCATCTTTACCGAAAATAAAAAGAACGATGCAATTATCGTTCTTACTAGGTATCGATGTATTCAATTATACTGCATGCTCATTAATTAAGTACGCCATTTTCTTAAATAATTTCTATTTATTTAACTTATTCCATCGATTCAATCTGACTAATTGTCTCTTTTAAAACGCGTCTGAACGTTGCAAGATCCTGCCCTGTAACTTGCGTTTCCAATTTACTTTCCAATTGATTCCAAAAGTCACTATTAAAAGTTGTTAGACCTTTATACTTATCCGTAACAGATAAGTGAACAACTCGTTTATCTGTTATATCAGCCTTTTTTTCCACTAATCCTAATGTGATTAATTTTTTCAAATGGTAATTCGTATTTGGCGTTGATTGATTCAACAATTTTGAAACGCGTCCAATTGTTGGACTGTTCAACTGTTCGATCGCATTTAGATAATAAGTATCAATTGTCCCCAATTGTTTAATGTTCATTAGTCCATCTTGTTTCCCATACAAGCTCAACAACTGATTTAATTTGTTGAAAGTCCCACTTAACTCAATCATTTTGACCCTCCTAGTTATAGATCGCCTTAGTTCCCACCCAAAATAAAGCAAAAAATTATTGATTTCTAATACATAAATGTTTATTTGACTTATTATAATGTAAAAAGAGGCGTATACACAAGTAATACGTCCCCGATTTTAATAAAAATATGTTATCACTGAAAACGTTTAACTACCTGTAACTGTTGAACCTTGCCAGCTAAGCATTCCGCCATATACATCAACAACATCATAACCTTTTTCAAATAGGATATCTGCAGCTTGTGCACTACGACGTCCTGATCGACAAATAATATATGCTTTACCTGTTAATTCATAATCGTCAACTTCATCTAACGGAATATTAATTGACCCAGGAATATGGCCTTCAGCAAACTCGTCATCTTCTCGAACATCAATAATCTGTGGCTTTTGTGCTAATAATAGGTCAAGTTCCGTAGTCGTAATTGTTGGAATATCATCTTCAAAGTTCATTTAGTTACCCTCTTTTATTTAGTTATGGTTTTTATTAGTCTGTATCAATTTATTATCTATATTATCATATGTTTTTATTTCATATTTTTCAAATATTTAGATTTTAATATTGATAGATTTAGAAGGCTCTAAGGTAAGACTTACGTCTCTTTTTAATTGGGAACAGCGTAGGTTATAACATAATACTAAAAATGGGTACTAAAAAGCCACTCCATAATAACGGAGTGGCCTCTTTATATTTAATTATTACTATCATGTATCACATGTTGATAAGAAACTAAGTTCTTCTTTAATTTTCCAAAAATTTTAACCAATGAATCATGAGCACTTTCCGTTGAACGATCTTCGGCTAAGTACTGCCACGTTGAAATAATCAATAACAGTGACACAAAAATTAATGGGAACCCAGCTAATAAACAGATAGCTTGGATTGTTTTAAAACCACCAACGAAGACGATACCAAATGAGAATAACATGAAAATTCCCATCCAAACCAAGCGGTTAAACAAACTTGGTTGCTCTGTCGGTTTGAGTTTTGTACTAGTAAACGACGACACGATAAATGCAGATGATGAAATCGTCGTTGCTAAGAAGATAAAACATGAAATCGCATAGATAACTAACATTACGTATTTAAATGGCAATGTTGAAATAACTTGTGCAATTGCTGCAGCTTGACCATATACATTCAGTGTATGAATTAAATCAGCAGCTCCACTTTGTTGTAAATAGAGTGAATAACCACCTAAGATTGCGTAGAAACTCATACATCCTAAAGCACCATACGCAAGCATCCCTAATATCACCTGACGAATCGTTCGTCCACGCGAAATTCTAGCAATGAATAAGCCCATGAATGGCATGAAAGTTAACCACCAACCCCAATAGAAAATAGTTTCCGATTTAACAGGGTCAATCGCATGACCTAATCCTGAAGCTGTCCCTGTACTCATTGCTACAAACTGAGTAACCATCAGTACAAGACTGTTACCTTCTGACTTCAAAATATAAACCGTTGGTCCAACTAACAGAACAATTAACAAAAAGCCAATGGCTGTCCAAATATGAGCTGAACTCAATCGATCAATCCCACCCTTAATTCCTTTAAACATGGTTAACGTGAAAATGCTGAACAGGACAACAAATAATGCTAATTTTAAAAGTATTGTATCTTGGACTCCCGTTAATGTTGCGATAATTTTTGATAATACAGGTATTTCCATCCCAACTGATGAACCAACACCGCCCATAATACCGAAAACGACAAGAAAATCAATTATTTTTCGTAAGATTTTTTTATAAGGCTGATCCCCTTTTAACATAGGAATCACATCACTAACACACATAACTTTCGCTTTTTTAACGTACATAACGTATGAAATAATTACAGCTGAAGATGCAAACATCATCCACGCCATTGGACCCCAATCAAATTGACCTAACATGTGAGCATTTTGATAATTAGCAGGAGACATCGCTTTAGCACCAAACAAAGGTTGTTGCACGTAGCGAAGTGGATCAACCATGCTAAGCATTAAAATACTGGCATCAATGGCCGTCGCAAATACCATACTACCCCATTTAAAATCACTGTATGCCGGCTTTTCGCCTTTATTACCCAATGTAATTTTGCCATAATGGCTTAATGCAATATATAAAAAGAAAACAAAATTGAGAATATAGATACCAAGGTAAGCCCAACTCAAGTGGGCCGTAATAGCATCCATTATTGAACCTAATTCTGCCTTCAAACCAGACCCACCGAGTAATAATCCAACTGATACTAAAATAAATAATGCCACAGTCGGTAAAAACATTTTTTTGTCGATATTCTGTTTTTCTAAAATAAAAATTTCCTCCTAAATTTTAGAGCACGATCTTTAATTCATCGCCGTACTCACTCCGATAATTCTGCTTTTAATTGCACAAAAAAAGCACACTGATACAGTTTCTCCACTAGGGATATCTGCACAGCGTGCTTGTTAGCTTTGCTATCTTATACAAATACTCATAACGTAAATTATAATATTCTATCGAATCACTTACCTGGACTCACGTCACCGTTATCATCTAGATAACGAATAATTCGTGCCGGGTTACCCGCAATTACGAGATCATCACCAAACGATTTTGTGACCACAGATCCAGCGCCGACAACGACTCGATTACCAATCGTAACTCCTGGTAAAATCGTGACGTGTCCACCCATCCAGACACTATCACCAACCGTAATTGGTTTACCCATTTCAACATCCGCATCACGTAATTTTGCAGATAAGGGGTGTACTGGCGTGTAAAATCCAACGTCTGGTCCAATGTAACAATGATCACCAATTGTGATTGGACAAGTGTCCAACATCGTTAAATGGTAGTTCGCATAAAAGTGATTTCCGATATGAATATTAAATCCATAATCAAATTCGATTCCCGTTTCGGCCCAAAAGTCTTCACCGGAATCAGCCAATAATGCTTTAATATTTGTATTTTGTTGCTTATTATCGTCAAGCTGGTTAATTGTCCGCAGTTTTCTCCGAATCAGTTCTCGTCGTTCAACTAGTTCAGGATCCAACTGCTCATACGGTTCACCATCTGACATCTTTTCTCTCTCAGTTTTTATCATGTTATAAGAATACCACTTATGTCATGATTTGTTAAATAGAAATTTATTTTCTATAAACACAGTAAAATAAAGCTATTTTATTAACATTAATTGAATTGGATTAATTTTAATTAGAGTAAATTTTAACCCTATTATTACAGAAAAATCTTCTAATAACAATTCACAGCATATTCGCTGTTCATCAATCATTAGAAGATTTATTTAACTTATTTTATCAACAAATAGTTGTGTTATTTGTTTAGGTCTTGTAATAACGCCACCGACAACTGCCGAAAATGCGCCAATATCAAATGCTCTCTTAACTTCTTCTGGAGTCGTTGTATGACCCTCCATAATAACAGGGATTTTAAGATTTTTAATTAACTTTTCTAGTAAATCAAAATCTGGGCTATCCCTTTCGTCCGTATATTCTGTATATCCTGACATCGTTGTAGAAACCATATCAAATCCATTTTTTTCAGCCATAACGCCTTCTTCATAATTAGAAATATCTGCCATGGCTAATCTATTTCCTTCATGAATTTTATTGACTAAATCAGTTACCTTTTCATTATGAGGCCGTTGTCTAACCGTTGCATCTAATGCAATAATCTCAGCGTCAGTTTCCAGTAATTCATCTACTTCTTTCATCGTTGCTGTAATATAGACTTCTGAATCTGCATAATCTCGTTTGATTATGCCAATCAACGGTAATTTTACTTGTTTTTTAATTTCTACAATATCAGAAACTGAATTTGCTCGTATCCCCACAGCACCACCCATCTCAGCTGCAAGGGCCATTCTCCCCATGATAAATGAACTAAATAATGGTTCACCTTCTAGTGCCTGACAAGAAACAACTAACCCATTCTTTATTTCATCTAAATTCATCATATTATCTCCCTTTATATATCACTAGCATTTGTCTCAATAACTTGTTTATACCAATCAAAACTATCTTTCTTGTAACGTTTCAATGAGCCATTTCCATCGTCATCTTGATCAACATAAATGAACCCATAACGTTTACTCATTTCTGAAGTTGATGCGCTAATTAAATCAATGCAGCCCCACATTGTGTACCCCATTAAATCAACACCATCCATAACAGCTTCTTTCATTTGAATGATATGTTCTTCAAGATACTTAATGCGATAGTCATCATGAACTTTGCCATCATCGCCTAACTTATCTAGGGCCCCAATTCCATTTTCAACAATAAATAGTGGCACACGGTAACGATCCCACATTGCATTCAATGTGATTCTTAATCCAATGGGATCAATTTGCCAACCCCAGTCACTTGTTTCTAAGTAAGGATTTTTTTCACCATTAATCATATTTCCTAACGATGTATCACCCGTTTTGCCAGCTGAAGTGACCGTTGACATATAATAACTAAAACTAAGGAACGCAACTTTGCCCATTTTAAGAATAGCTTCATCCCCTGGCTCCATCACAATATGAACATCATTTTCTTTGAAATAGCGGTTCATGTATTCAGGGTATTCGCCGCGGACTTGAACATCGGTGAAGAACAAGTTTAAATTATCATTTTCTTGAGCGGCACGAACATCTGCTGGATTAGGCGTTGATGGATAAGTTTGCATTCTAGCAAGCATACAACCTACCACAAAATCAGGATTAATTTTCCGTGCTTGTTCAACTACCAAAGCACTTGCGATAAATTGGTGATGAACAGCTTGATACCGAATTTGTAATTGTTCTCTCTGTGTTAATTCACTGTCAACAGCACCCGTTTCCATGAAACCAAATGAGCTAACATTAATTTCGTTAAACGTTAACCAATATTTAACCTTATCTTTAAAACGGTTAAGTACAACGTCCGTGTAATGTGTAAAACTAGCAATTGTGTCACGGCTTACCCACCCATTTTGTTTAACTGTCAAATCAAGTGGCATTTCATAATGCGATAATGTGACAACAGGTTCAATATCATACTTAGCTAACTCATCAAAAACGCGGTCATAAAATGCTAACCCAGCTTCATTGGGTTCCGTTTCATTACCATTTGGAAAAATTCGTGCCCATGCCATAGACATCCGGTATGTTTTAAAACCCATTTCTGCAAATAATTTAATATCTTCTTTATAATTATGATAGAAATCAATCCCACGACGTTTTGGATAATGGTCAGTGGTTTTATCGTCCATCGCTTCTTCAATGACTTTCATTGTGACAGAACCAAGATTCATTTCTGTTCTTTTTTCAGATTTACGAATAACTTCAGCAGTAGTCATCCCTTTGCCATCTAAATCCCAGCCACCTTCAACTTGGTTTGCAGCTGTTGCGCCACCCCATAAGAAACCTTTTTTAAACCCTTTTGGATAATCTGTTTTATACATATTAATACACTCCTTCAAAGTTTTTTGTTTAACTTATGTATCTGTGAACTATTTCAAATAGAGGTTTTACTAGTTTTTTTCAAAAAAATTACCTATTGATAACTAAACAAATAGTTATCAATAGGTAATGCCTGATCGAATCAGTTACAGCCCTTATTTGACAAATTAAGTATATCAAATATAGTAAGCGCTGTCAAAGTTAGTTTAAAGGCTTACTCACCTTGCCTTATTTTTTCAATAACCTGAATAATATTAAACGTATCCTGTAGGCTATGTCGCTCACAAGTCTTTGCACCAATTTCAACTAGATTAATAAAAGCTTGAATTTCAAGCGTCATATCATCTCCAACGATACTATAGTCCCGATTAATTTTTTGTCCATCATTTAATTCAATCGTATATTTTTCAATTCGATTATACATTGGAATAACGATACGACCTTGTTGCCCAACAATAATCGCAACTCGCGGTTTAGCTTCATTTATTGCGCCTTCAATGAGTGCCTGAGCGCCTTTTTCAAAATGTATCGTTGCTGAAAATTTTTCATCAATCCCATTATGCATGTCTAATTTTGATTCAATATGCGAAATATCTGAACCTAAAATTTCTAACACAAAACCAATTGGATAAGTACCGATATCGTTCAAAGCACCACCCTGTCCTTTTTGAAGTAAATATGAAGTTGCTTTTTGAGATGGAATGGCATTAGAACAAAAGTTAGCTGACATGGTTTGGATGGGTCCGATTGAAGCTAAATCTTGTTTTAAATGATCCATACCGATGTTAAATTTTGTTTTAAACGCTTCAACAAATAAGGTTTGATTTTCACTTGAAGCTAATTCAATTTCTTTCATATCTGTCGTTGTTAGTACAGCCGGTTTTTCACAAAATACCGGAATATTTAGCTTCAACGCCTTTAGTGACCACTCTTTATGCAACATATGTGGCAATGCGATATAAACGCCATCAATCGAATCATCGCCTAAAAGAGCTTGATATGAATCATAAATGGTTATATCTGGATTATTCGCTTTAAACACATCGTCATTAAATAATGACTTTGATCCAATTGCTGTAACTTGTCCATTTTTTGTATATCGAATACTTTCATAAAATCGCTTTGCAATATTACCGTAACCAATAATTCCAAAATTCATTGTTCTTATCTCCATTTCTATTTAACCGTTTTCATTAATTATAGCCGACTCATACAGTATGCACCAAATTAAATTTCAAACTCAAAAAGGTCACCCCATTTCCGGGGTGACCTTCTCGTGATTCAATCTTATTTTTTAACCTACAAGTTCAATTTTGTTTCCTTCAGGGTCCAAAATGACTGCTTCATAATAGCCATCCCCTGTTGTCCGAGGGCCACTAACAACTTCTATTCCAGATTTTTTAAAATCAATCACCATTTGATCAACGGTCACATGATTCTCAACAGAAAAGGCTAAATGTGCATAACCAAATCCATCAGGATAGCGATCTGTAATATCCGTTCTCGTCATAATTTCTAATCTTGCTTGACCATCTGGAAAGCTCAAAAAGTATGACGAAAATCCTTTAGTCCCATTGTCATAACGCACACCAAAAGTTGCCTTAAAATTAGTCACATAAAAATCACGCATTGCTTCAAGATTTTCTACCCATAAACCAACGTGTTCGATTTTCATTTGCTTAAACCTCCGTTGTTTCAATCGGAAAAACTAATTCAAATTCCTCACAAACCACTGGCATTGTCTCATCAAATGTCTTATTAACACTTTCTAATTCTTCTTCAAAAAAAGATTGATGAACACTTCGCCAATAAGCTAAATTTCTATCGCCTTCGCCTTCAAGAAAAGCATGCTCTTCTGTAACTTCGTTAAATGGTGTCACATAAACTTTTATTGTTTTCGTAATCGCCATTGGATTATCTTTATAATCAACAATGACATTGTAATCGCCAACTTTTGGTAAAGGTTCTTCATCAAAATATAAATTATAAGCTGACGATGTCCCTGTTTTAAGACCATCTAAAACTAATTTACCTAATTCTAACGTTTCTTTCTTAGTGACGCCAAATGACCATGCATCATAATTATCATGTTCAATTTTATTTGCCTTTTTAAATGCTTGCCAATACTCATAAATTGTCATATGAACTCTCCTTCAAGAATTTAATCTTCTGCGTTTAATATATCTAAGAACAACTCACCATATTTTTCCAATTTACTTTCACCAACACCTTTAACATCCAACATATCAGTTAACGTTTCCGGCATAACCTCACACATTGAATATAACGTTTTATCAGAGAAGATAACAAATGGCGGTACACCTTGTTCCTCTGCTAATTCGCGACGTAATTGTCTTAATTCTTCAAATAGTTCATTATCTTCAGGTAATGCTTGTTTAACTTTTACAGCCATTTTACGTGTAACTTTAGTTTCACCTTTTAAGACGCCAACTCCTTCTGCAGCAAGTTGCAGAACCGGATATTGGCCGCTTGAAGCCTGTAAAAAACCTGACGCAACTAAATAATCAATCAATCCAGAAACTTCCTTCTGCGATTGATCTTTCATCAGTCCATACGTAGGTAATTCATCAAATCTAAACTGCATCACCTTTTGGACTTTTGAACCTGTTAAAACTTGTGCGACTAACCCTTTACCAAAATGTTCACCCATCCGTTTTACACATGATAAAACCTTTTGGGCATCAATCGAAATATCTTGTGCATCTCGTGTATCCAAGCAATTGCCGCAACGGCCACATTCTGGTGCTTCATCGCCAAAATAATTCACAATTGTCTGTTGTAAACACTGTTGCGTGTTTGCGTATTGCGTCATTTCTTGTAATTTTAAATACTCATGTTTTTTATTAACATCATCCATTTCAGATTGGTCAATGAAAAAATGTTGAATCTGAACATCTTTTAAATTAAAAAGTAAAATTGCTTCACTTGGCAAGCCATCTCGTCCAGCACGTCCGGCTTCTTGATAATAAGCTTCTAAACTACCAGGTATCTGATCATGGATTACAAATCGAACATTACTTTTATCAATTCCCATCCCAAATGCATTCGTCGCAATCATTACCTGAACACGATCGTACAAGAAGTCTTCCTGATTCTGACGACGTTCATCTTCTTGCAACCCGCCGTGATACATCGCCACTTTAATCTTAGCTTTTTTTATTAATTTCGTTAACCGTTCGACTTCTTTACGCGTACTTGCATAAATAATACCAGATTGTTGTTTCTGTCCCTTTAAATACTCGAGTAAGAAACGATCACTATTTTGATCTTTAACGACTTGGAAGGCTAAATTTTCACGTGAAAACCCAGTTTTAACTTCATGTATAATCGATAATCGTTGCATAATATCCGCAGCTACTTGAGTTGTCGCTGTCGCTGTTAATGCAATAATCGTCGGATTCGAATTCAAACGTTGAATCGTTTCCGTTAAGCGTAAATAACTAGGACGGAAATCGTGCCCCCATTGTGAGATACAGTGCGCTTCATCAATAGCGACAAGATCAATTCTTAATTCCGCTAAATCTGCCATAAAACCATCAGAATCTAATCGTTCTGGTGACACATAAAGTAACTTAACTTCACCACGAGCAGCTTGATTAAAGCGTTCACGAACCTCCGTGTAATCTAGCGTACTATTGATAAAGGTTGCTGGAATGCCATTTTCATTTAAAGCATCAACTTGATCCTTCATTAAAGAAATTAAAGGAGATATCACTAACGTTAGTCCATCTAATATAAGTGCTGGAATTTGGTAACATAGCGATTTTCCGCCGCCTGTAGGCATAATAGCTAAAACATCTTCACCCGTTAGAATACGATCAATAACTTCTTTTTGACCTTGGCGAAAATTGTCGTACCCAAATTTTTCTTTTAAAACTGATTGTGGATTCATATAATCCTTTCTCTTTGCTCATTTTCTCAGATAATTCTATGTCTTTAAATTATAGCATAGGTTAAGACGCCACAGATGTTTTAGAAAGTGTTTTAATGACCGCTTCAACATCACCCAAATCATTCATTAGTCCCGCGGGATTTTGTTGAGCTGCCCTAAGTTTAGTCATATAATCAACGACAATTGTCGAATCACTAACACTACTTGTGTCTTCAATTCGATAATAAAGATAGTGAATTGAATTAACTTTAGGTTCAAGGATAACGCTTAGATACCAAGTGTTATCTCCAATTTCAATAGTTGCCGTTTCCTTAAAATGACCATATTCTTCTTGTAATTTGCCTTGAATTTGTCCAATCTCAATTGGAACCGTGGCAGGCATTGGTCCTCCAGAATACGCATCTGACGTATTTAATTGTACCTTAGTGCCACGTACTTTCGAATTTTTAAGATTAAATACAACTTTCATATTTGATGCATCTTTGGACCCTTTTTTAATGGTCCAATCAGCGGGTGTAGCATAATTTTTATGCGGTAATATAGCATCACCACCGACGACTATTTTTGCTTGGACTGGTAAGCCATTTGTTCCTGCGTTAATTTTGTATTTTTGGGTTAATTTTATATTTTCTGTCGGTTGAATTCGACTGATTTCTGCCCAACTAGCCGGTTGTGTATCTTTAACTTGAATTAATGTTTTAAATCCTAAGATACCTAAAAAAACTACCATCAAAAAACCGATTGATATTAACATATTTTTCTTCATGCCAAAAATCTCCTAACCTGTTACGCCTCTATTATTAAAGCTTTTTCTCGTAGTATATCGCTAATATTATTGAAATGATTATTATATTCGTATACAAAAAGAAAAGTAGTGCACCAATCCATAATAACGTACTTACTTTTAGAAATGCCCACAAAATGATAAACCCAAACGCTAGAATTAAAATCATGCTATTCATAATTTTTCCAATCATTGCGTTCACAGACTGATCAATTAACTTATTTCGTTCATCCACATTCTCCAGCTGTTCTTCTTTCAGTCCTTTTTTAGAAAAAGTTATATAAAATTGATAGGCCGCAATTCCAAATGATAAGACAACATTAATAAATGATCTAATCAATTTTGACCAATCAAAAGCATCTTTAAAATCTAAGTTCATTATCCAAATTGAGGCAATCCCCACAAACATAAAAAATAAACCTACAAAAAAATGTCGATAACTATAGATTTTCATTTTAATTCTCCTCCATCTCTAAATTTTCCTTTAGCTGAAATAACGCTTCAATCTGACAATCAAACAATAAACTCAAACGATAGGCCAACATTATAGATGGCTTATATTTACCTTTTTCAAGTGAGATAATTGTTCGACTAGAAACTTGAACTTTCTCAGCTAACTGTTCCTGTGTTAATTCAAGCTTAGTTCTGTATTCTTTAACTTTATTTTGCATAATGAACACCTTTCAATATGAAATATACTTCATGTGAAGTTAACTTCATAATATAATAATTATTTTCTTAAGTCAACTAGCTGATTATTTCTGGCACCAAGCATATCAATATAAATTTCTATTTATTTATACTATAATTAAATAAACATCGTCAGATTAACTAATTTAATAATCTAACGATGTCTTTTAACTAAATAAAACGTTTTAAAAAGGAGGATTAAGCATATGGTTCAATCATACAAAAATTTCTGGGAAAATATTTTTAATTTTTCTGACACATCGAATAGATCAGACTATTGGTGGCCTACGATTATTAATAGTATTCTAGGAGCAATTATTATTTATTTTTATACGTCACTCGTTGGCCATCCTATCGATTCGATTTATAATTTTAGTGAACTTACTTTTATGACAAGTCGAAATATTGTTATGTTTATCGTCTGGATTGCAAACTTTGCTGTTTCAGTTCGTCGTTTACATGATACTGATCGTTCTGGTTGGTGGATTTTAATCCAATTCGTTCCATTAGTCGGTAGTATTTGGTTCTTTATTTTAATGGTTTTACCCAGAAAATCAAATCGCTGGGGTTAAATTATATTGATACTCGATTATTAATAAGAGGTGCTGATAAAATTTATCAGCACCTCTTTTGTTTACGGAAAATTAAAAAGATAGCACTGTAATCGACTAACTTGATTACCGCTCTATCTTCATTTTTCAAAAAATAATCCACCCTGATTAACTAAAACATCTGCTACAGGTGTCTCTATTCGTTTATTAAGCACCATTTTTTTCGTCTCTGTTACATATTTTTTAAAATTCATTGTTTGTAAATGAGCTTGGTAATCCTCGTCACTCCGGTAAATTTCAACGAAAATCCATTGATTTAAATCTCCATCTACAGAAGCAATGTATGTCACTAAGAGTCCTGCTTCATTTTCAAATGATTGTTTCATAGTATTCAATGAAACTTCTCTAAATTCTTTAACCCTATTCGGCTCTATTTCAATACTTGTTACTTTGAGTATAGCTCTGTCAGGCTTCAATTCATGCAAGGCTGTTGTTTTTTCTAACAGTAATTCTGGGGATAAATTAATCATCGATTTTTCAATTACTGCCTGAGATGCGATATTACTAAACATTTTAAATTGAGCCGAATTTGCATGTTTTTGATATTGATCTTCGTCTTGATAAGATTCAATCACAATATTTTCAGTACCCGCCTCATCCAAATGTACACTGTACATCGCCAAAGTTCCTTTTTCTTGCTGAATTGAGGTCGTTAAATTAATCATCCCTGCTTTTTCAAATCTTTCACGATCAGATAGCTTAATTTTAAGTTTGAATAGTCTTAATAATGGGGCATTCTTAAGTTCTATCATTTATTCACCCAATCCCATCAAACGATTATAATTTCCATAATTAATCAGGGCTCGATCATCTTTCGAAAGATTCAACTGATCTAAAGCTTCAATTATGGCATCCGTTGCTCCAGCTGGCGCAATCCCTAACGGTGCATCAGTTCCAAACAGTACGTGGCTAACACCATAATAATCAATTGCTAACCCTAATGCTTTAGGATTGCCCAATAATGCAGTATCTACATAGAAACGTTTAAAATCAGCTGCCTGTTCTGGTGATAGAATATGGTTAATTCGTTCAGCAAAATAAGGCACCATTGCCCCAGCATGATGAACAATTACTTTAAGTGTAGGATAGTCATTAAAAATTCCTGACTGTACTAATTGCAACATTGCTTGCGCTAGTTCATATTCCCAACTAAAAATAATATTATTGTCTGGTTTACGATCATCAAAAATTGGGTGTAACAGAATTGGGATATTTAATTGTGCAGCCATTTCAAAAATAACCCGGTATTCCTTTGCAGCAATACTTTTTCCAAGGGCACGCGTAAATAACTGAATGCCAACTAATTCTGAATTTTTTAGCACTTGTTCTTTTATAATACGTGTTGCTTCATCGATGTTATTTAGAGGTATCATTGCAATACCCGCTTTAAACAAGTCTGCATTTTGTTGAACCATTTCAATTATTTCGTTATTAGCTTGCCAGCATAATGCCGCTGCTTGTTCTGGCCCTACGTAGTCCTCAGGATTCACGTTGACTGCTGAGATAACTTGTTGGACATTTCTGTTCCGTAATAGGCGTCTTTGTTCAATATCAATCAATATGGGATGTTTAATAAATGGCATTTTTTCTGGCAAGTTCGGCTGAATAGCTAACATCTCGTTATAAAAATGTGGTGGTAAAACGTGTGCAAAAACATCAATACTTGTCATTAACTTTTCCCTCCTACAACCTAATTTAGGTTTCTTTAATTTAGCTGATTATCTAATACTAGGCAAAAATGCTAAAATAGCCTGCTCATTCCTCTCACCTAATATAAAAATTTTCTTATTTTAATGGCTCTAATTGTTTGATAACTTTGGCGGGCACGCCGCCCACTACTGTATTGTCAGGAACATCTTTTGTCACCACTGCACCAGCTGCTACAATCACATTATCCCCAATATGAACGCCACCAATAATCGTGACATTTCCACCTATCCACACATCGTTTCCAATTGTAATTGGTTTAGTATAAGTAATTAAATAACGACTACCATCTTGTCTTTTTCCAAAACGTTTTGTTGCATCTAATGCATGTTCACCACAATATAACTTCGTGTCTGGCGCGACAATGACACGATCTCCTAATGTGATTTTGTTTGAATCTTGAAATGTACAATTACCGTTAATAAAAACATCATCACCAACAGTGATATGTTTACCATAAACTGTATTAAATTGACCATTAATAACGAGTCCTTCCCCAGATTTCCCTAACAACTCGTGAATTGCTGTTGCTCTTTTCTCTAGGTCAGTTGTCGTATTGATTATAGTGACTAATTCTTTACCCGCCGCAATCATACCCTGTAATTCTGGGTCGCGATAATCATAATCTTGACCTGCCAATAATTTTTCATGTTCTGTCATCATTTTGCCCCTCCATTCACTATTTGACGCCCTTTTCTTCCTTAATAATTCAATTGTATTATACTACTTAAATTAACTGAACTAAATTCAAAAGATTCGGTTCTAGTGATATTAAAAAAGAGCCAACCTAATTGTATTTACCCAATCAGGTTGAACCCTCTTACTTCACAATATTATTTTCAAACTTCTTCAACAACTGTTGTCGTTTTTCAAGTTTCATTCCTTGAACTGCAGCAAAGTTAAACCATTTCAACTGGTTAAACCCCATCTTCCGGAATGTTCCCCTAAATACCATTTTAGTCACAGGATTTCCAAAGATAGTTCGATAAATCCAACCTGGTGTTGACATAGTTGTAACCATTTTAACTTTCTTTAAATGAACCATCTCATTTTTAAATAATTTTTTATTTTCCTGCTCTGTATAAAGAATCCCTTTAGCAATAACTTTGTCAAAGAATCCCTTCATCATAGCTGGCATAGATTCCCACCAGATTGGAAAAATAAAGACAAGCTCATCTGCAGCCATGAGGCGTTCTTGATAATTCGCCGTCATAGAATCCGTTGGTATCTTCTTACGCCAAGATATTAGGTCTTCTTGGTGCATTACAGGATCAAACCCATCTTTATGCAAATCAATTACGTCCACAATACAGCCCTCTTTTTCATACGCTGCTTTAGCACTAACTAGTAATGCCGCTGAATAACTCCTATTGTGCAATTCATTGTATCCAGCGTCTGCAGTGTAGGGATGATCAAATATAATACAAATTTTTTTCATGTTCAATAACCTCTTTTAATTAGTTTAATAAATTTTCCGACTTTAATGACTTTATATAAAATACTTCAAGTGTCATTTATCTTTCTTGCTATAAGTGTTACATTTGTTACACTTATATTAATCATTTATCGCGTGATTTACAAGATACAAAATCGTGTTATTTGTTACACTTCAAGGAGATATAAAAAATGACGGAAAATAACCAAGCAAAATTAAGTAAAAATTTGATTATTGATTCTTTAATTGACTTATTAAAAATAAAATCTTATCAAGAAATCACAATAACTGAAATCACAAAAAAAGCCGGAGTTGCCCGGCTGACTTTCTATCGTAATTTTGAAAATAAGGACGCGATTTTACTAACTCGGTCCGATTACTTATTTGACCAGTTTTACGCCGAACTCAAGTCCAATCAAACAGAAATTAGTTTGAAAAACATTTTCAAGCTAGCTTTTAACTATTGGCATAATGATTCTGAATTTATGGATATCCTAATTAAAAATGATATTGTTTATTTATTGGAAGATTCTTTTTATACTTATTTTGAAAAGATTCTTAAAGATACGCCTAGTATCAGTCGGCTAAATAATACTCAAAAAACGTTCATTCTTGGTGGCGTTCTACGAACGATGTTGCAATGGATTAGTAGTGGTAGTCCTGCTACAGCTGAAGAAGTTACTGCAGATATATTGGAATTGATTCAGTAAAAGTATGCTAGATTTTAATGATTAAAAAAATAGCCCAGATATTTATCTGAGCTAAGTCTAAACCTCTATTTAAAAATCTTAGGACCCTTACGCATTTTAGTACGATCATTTCTAGCAGTAGCCTTCTTATTGAAGTTTCCGCCATCAGTTTGTTTCTTTTTGATAATTTCTAGCATTTTATCTCTATCAGTCTTTGCTTTATCAGCCATTAATGTTTCCTCCTTGCTCTATTAATTAACAATTTCTTTCAAAGTTAAAGATTCATATTATGAATACATGCCTTCAAATAAAGTTGATCTTTTATTATTCAACTTACGTCGATTTTAATTCTGTATGCCCCGCTAATCAGTATACAGTTAAAATAACTATGCTCTTAACAGTATATCATTACGACTATCTTGATATCAATAGACGTATAAATTGGATGCCTTTAATTAACCATTCACTAATAATGTTCAATCTCAACGAATTTTGTTCCAACCTTTTCAACGAATTCTTTATCATGATCAATGATTAACATCGGTGGTTGAAAAGCCAGAATAACATCTTGAATTTGTTGACGCGTGATAACATCTAGATAATTAAGTGGCTCATCCCAAATATATATATTTGCTGGTTCAACCAACGAACGACTCAAAGCCACTTTTCTCTTTTGGCCCATGCTCATTTGACTGATATCTTTATCAAATTCATAACGTTCAAAACCAAGTTTTCTTAATGTATCCAACATTAAAGAATAAGAAACATTTTTTTCTGCAGCGAATTCTTGTAAAGAACCAGATAAACCATCAAAATTTTGCGGTAACCAGCTCACTTTTAAAGGTGTTGCAAATTTGTATTGCCCTTGATACTTTAATTGACCTAGTATAGCAGCGATAACGCTCGATTTACCAGAACCATTTTCACCCTGAAGAATAACGCGCTCTCCCATCTTTAATTTAAAATCTACCGGTTTATTTACCGGCAATTGTTTACGAAATGCTGATAAGCCAATTACCTCTAGTAAAGTCTTATCTGACACTAATTTTTCAAAATTCAACGTTAAAAGATCTGCCACATCAATATTCTTAAGTAAAGATTTTTTCTCTTCTACTGCTTTATCGGCACGTTTTTTAATACTTAGTACCCGTTTCATAGATTTAGCTGCCTTGTGGCTAATAAATCCTCTGTCTGTCGCACCAGATACTTTCGCCTCAGTCTGATTAGCCCAACCCGATTTTTTCCGTGAAGCACCTTCTAATCGTTTAATATCATGTTGTAATTTTTCTTTTTCATTATATTCCCAATTATTTCGTGACGTATTTTCGTCAGCCCACGTATTATAATTACCCTTAAATTGACTGATTTTAGCGCGATCAATTGAAATAACATGATCAATAATATTATTTAAAAAATAACGATCATGACTGATTAAAATAAATCCTTGTTTTTGTCTTAGATAATCAGAAATAATTTTTCGACCGTTTTCATCTAAATGATTAGTCGGTTCATCTATTAATTGAAATTTACCTTCGCCAACAAATAAGCTGGCTAATAATATCTTAGTTTGCTGTCCTGGACTTAATTGATTAAATGGTTCCGTCAATAATTTTTCAGATAGTCCAAGTTTATCTAATTCGATTAAAATTTGCCACTGATCATAGTCTTGTAAGTCTGTGATACTCTTGATAACCAGCCACACTGACTCTTCTGGTTTAACAACTGTTTGAGGAAAATACTGAAATTCTAAATCTGTTCTAATCTTTCCTTGGTACTGTAATTGATTTTGTAAAATTCTAAATAAAGTCGTTTTTCCGCGACCATTTCTACCAATTAGACCTAACTTCCAGCTGGCATCTAATTGTAAATCAACATTTTTAAAAATTGGTGCTAATTGTCCATCATATTGAAAACTTAATTGTTTAATTTGTATTGTTCCTATAGTAATTACCTCATTTCTTTGTGAGGTCGACCGCTAAACTATCCATTTGATTCTACAAAAAAAGAGCATACAGTTATATGCTCTTCAATCGTTATCCATCAAAAAAAGTGGTTCTTTCAGATGTGAAAAAGAATTGATATTGCAAACCGTTTGAATAGTCAACATGCATAAAAAGACACACTTCGTCCCTTGTTTAGTCGACAGTTATTCGATTAACGATTTGTATTTACCAATGCACTTCACACTCCCTGTTTATTAATTATTTACAGTCTACTATAGTTATGGTAGATAGGCAAATTAATCAAATGTGATATTAAATTGGTAAGCAATATCCTTCATCGCATCAATTTGATAGTCATCCTCAACATCACTACCCCAACTATCAATACCACCAACACCTCGAACGGCGCCTAGAATCGATAAAACGGTACGATGTTCCGCTGGTAATTCGCTATGATGTGTCGCATTTTCTAATTCTTCAGCTGTATAAGGTAAACAACTAAACGCAATTGGTTGATCAACCGCACTGAATGTTAAACCCGTTTCAGAAGCCTGTTGCATACGATTATCCAGAACAGACTGTCGATAAACAGTTACCCAATCATTTTGCATATGCACACCACAATCTTGCGGAACTAAGTATGGTGTCACTGGTAACCCTTGAACTTCATATCGGCCTGGAATTCCTCCGGCCATTCTATCTGGATAAGTTTCTCCTGATAATCCTTGGTAACAAAAACGAGTCGCTGGTGTGGGCATAATAAATCGCAACCCAAAAACAGGTAATGAGGGTAATCCAGCTTTTCCTTGGTATGAAACTGCAACATTCATTTTTCCGGTTGCTTCAACAGTATAAGTGACCGTCACTTGCGTTTGCGGCACAGTCAGTGTGTTATAGATATAACTTATAGCCACTTTTTCAGCGACTTCATGGTTAGTGTAACGATTATTTTCTGGTGCAATCGGTAACGCAATTGGTTTACCATTAATAGCAACTTTAACTGATTGACAATTACTGAATTGATCAGCGGCCAACCACATCCCTGACTTTACTGGAAACTGACTCCCCTGATCGTTATCCGTTGTTGCACGCCAAAAAGTCGGTTTTGGTGAGCGATAAAGCCACTCTTTACCTTGAATTCTAAAAGATTCTGGGCCACCCGTTTGATAGGAGAAAATATAATGAAAATCATTTCCTTTTAAACCGAGTGTGACATCTCCGTAAATGACAGTTAACTGCTTATTTATCTGTGCCATAATAGTATTTTACCTCCTGCATTGCTGGTTTTTCATTACGTGTGGCAAAAACGAGTCCATCACCCGAAAATGCATAATCAGATGGTCGATCATCAAAATCGCCACCATAACGCAACTCATTTTGACCTGTGACGGGATCTTCAACTAACAATGCTTGATCGATAAAGTCCCAGATGAAACCACCTTGATAGGATTCATATTGTTGTAATAAATCAATATATGATTTCATCCCGCCCAATGAATTACCCATATCATGCATATACTCACACAAGATAAATGGTTTTTGTGGTGAATTTTCTAGATAGTCTTTAATTTCGGCTGGTGTTGCATACATCCGACTTTCAACATCTGAAATGACATCTTTGTATTCAGGCGCACGGAAAACACCTTCATAATGAACTAAACGTGTCGAATCTTTTTGTTTATAGTACTCATTCATTTTCGCTAAGACACTGCCGGCGTATGATTCGTTACCCAATGACCAAAATAAAACTGAGGGATGATTTTTAAATAACTCAAAATTACTTTTAGCGCGGTCTAAAACGGCTGCTTCCCATTGATCCGATGAGCCGGGCACATTCCAAGAAGGCTCAACTTCACCCATTTTCTGCCAAGAACCATGTGATTCTAAGTTGGTTTCAGCCATCATATAAATACCAGCCTGATCACAACGATTGTAAAAAGATAATCGATCTGGATAATGTGACGTCCGAACTGCGTTAATATTGTTACGTTGCATACAGTCAACATCCCAAGCTTCATCATTATCTGAAATGGTTCTTCCTGATTTAGGGTTCCACTCATGACGATTAACACCATTGATAATTAATCGTTCACCATTTAATAACATCACGCGATTCTTAATTTCAATTTTGCGAAAACCAACTGGTTGTTGGATAATTTCAATTAATTGCCCATCAGCATCTAAAATTTCTAATTGTAATGTATATAAATAAGGCCGGTCATTCTGCCAAGCAGTCACTGGTTGTGCTAAATTGTAGTGTTTTTCGACATCTGACCCACTCATTAATTCATCGCTAAATAACACCGCATCTTGGTCTTTGAATGTGACACGGACACGTTGTTCTGCCCCACTAAAATGAAGTTGTAAATCTACTTGTCCTGTTTTTTGTCCACTATCGTAATCAGGAATCACCCAAAAATCATCTAAATGTGTTGCAGGTTGTGCTAACAGTGTCACATCACGAAAAATTCCGAAGAAACGGAAAAAGTCTTGGTCTTCAATGAAGGCTGCAGAACTTCGTTTATGCACTTCAACTGCCAAACAATTATCCTTATCTTTTAAATAAGGTGTCAGGTCAAATTCGCTTGGTGTAAAACTATCTTCTGCGTATCCTAGAAAATGTCCATTCAACCAGACGTACATTGCCTGTTCAACACCTTCAAAACGGATAATAACGCGTTTATTTTGAAGAGTTGGTTCCAAGTCAAAATGGTTTAAATATGAACCTACTGGATTATATTCTGCATCACTAAACATTCCAGCATACTGATTTAAATCAGTATCTGAAAAAGCAGGTCGTCTATATTCATGTCCTTCCCAAGGATACATCGTATTAATATAATGTAATTGCTCATATCCTGATAATTCAATATGCTGTGGTACTGGAATTGTGTCAAATTGTTCTGCATCAAAGTCAGTCTGATAGAAATTTTTTGGTCGACTTGCTGCATTAGTGCTGTAACTAAATTTCCAAGTTCCATTCAAAGATTGTTCAAATGAACTTTTTTGTTGTAACATTTCTGCTTGAGTTGCATAGTACTTATGATCACTGTGAGCTGGTACCTGTCCAACACGAAAAACGGTTGGTGTATCTAGCCATTCAATTTCTGGTGTCATCTGTTTGCCTCCGTTTTATATAAAAGCGTTTTCATAATTAAGTATATGTTTTCTTTTGGAGGTTGTCAAAAAGCATTATAAAATTGAGACAATAAAAAAAATTAGATTTAAGTGAAAATACGGTAATCTCATTTTTATTTTGTGTAAAATTGATTAACTTCTTCCTTTGGGCCTTTTAATTGATTTTTGCAGTAAGTTTCAGTATCGATTGCTGTATTAATCCTTCTGCAAAAATGAAAAAATGTAAAGGGAGGAGAAATCGTTTATATACCCTTTACTTTTCTTTGTGTTTTAGCTAGGTTATTATCAGTAGTTGCTCCCAAAACCCAACGAATATTCCAAATAGAAGGAAATATCTTTAAATTTTAAATACAATAAAAAGGCTCTGTACTATCTGTTGTTGGGACTAGTGTAAAAACTATTACTGATGACAGTTTTTTTGTATAATAACAAAAAAAAGCCAAAAGTCATAAGACTTTTGGTTACGAGTTCATCCATGTTCATTATCCCTCAACCACCACAGATGAATTAATAAGAAAGATGGAACTCTCCGCATGCCTAATCATACTAAATTTTGGCTTAAAATAAAAGACAGTAGTCTAACGATTGTTGATTATCAGTCTTCTAATGACGGTGTCACTCGATTTAACCGTGTTCTTGATTACCAGCCGAAGGGATTGTCCAAATTGTGATATTAAAAACGAAGGACAGATTATCAGGTATAGTTGGCGTCAAACACCCATACGCTACCCTAAATTTTTTGGTAAATGTATCATTTTATCACTCAAACGAAGATACTTTAGCTGTCATGAGCGGCAGTCATACTTCCTTGTCCAAACAAGTGTGGTTCCTAAAAATTGTACGATTTCCAATCTATCTAAACAGCTCTGTTTAACTAAATTAGCGGAATCCGTTTCTTTAACTCATATTGCTAATGAAATTTCGAATCCTGATTCCTTTGTAGGTCGTATTTTAATGACCTTTGAACGTGATTTTAAACCTAATTATAAATTTTTACCTAAAGTACTCCTACTTGACGAAGTCAAGAGTACCAAATCAGCTACAGATGCCATGAGTTTTGAATTTATGGATGCTAGTAACCATGAATTAATCAAACTTTTATCTTTTAGAAGATTCTATCAAATAGAACGTTATTTTTATCGTTACTCAGCTGCAGCTAGAAAAAACGTGAAAATTATCGTAACTGATATGAATTATACCTATCCTAAACTAGCCAAAGAAGTCTTTCCTAACGCGATTGTCATCATAGATACCTTTCATATTATCAATTCAGTGAATCGTGGATTCACTAAAACTAGAATTAGACTGATGAAAGAACTTTCAAAATCATCACAAGACTACAAAGCACTAAAACGTTACTGGAAGCTCCTGTTAAAACCTTCTGAAACCTTAGATTTTAAAAATTTCAAGAAATGGACTTATTTCCCATACCTAACAACAGAAACAAATGTCGTTGATCATTTATTAGCGATTCATCCTGAACTAAATAAATCATATGAACTCATGAACCAAATAAGATCAACCATTCGGTTGAAGGACTGGAAATCTTATGATTTTACAGTTAGAAACACCGAAAGGTGTTCTGAAGAAATGCTTAAAAGTATTGAAACGTTGCTTTGTCACCATTCTGAGATTAAAAATAATTTTGGCTATTATTATACTAACGGTCCTTTAGAAGGAATAAACAATAAAATTAAGGTCATTAAACGCGTTGGTTTTGAATTTAGAAATTTTCGTAGATTCCGAACTAGAATATTTTATACACTTAAAATCCATACAAAAAAACACCTCACAAATTGCTTTGTGAAGTGCTTCAAAATATCGATATAAATATATATTAGCGTTTTGAGAATTATCGATTAATACTTCATGGAATCTTATCTATTTGAATCCACTTGTATCAATACTTTACAATATTGAAAAAGGAACAACATTGAATAAAATCCATAATACGAGATAAAATTAACACCATAAAATAGACTAGTCAAGACACCATTAATGGTGTCTTTTTTTATGCTTTACACACTCTCTACCCATTTAATATATGTCTAATCAATTTCTATTTCAAGATTTCCAGTAACGCTTTAGAGATACGCATTCTATCATCTGTGGTCATGCTTTTCAATCTGTTAATTAATTCGGGCGTATAAATGTCGTTAAAATCATTACTCATTAATATATCAGCCAAATTTAATTGTAAGGCATTCAGAACTAGTTCCAACTTTCTTGTACTCGTATCGTCTAATTGTCCTCTTTCGAGTCGAGCCAAATAGCTGGCGGATACGTCCGCCATTTCTGCCAATTCTTCAATTGTAAGTCCTAATTCTTTTCGCTTTTTCCGAATGAAAGTGCCCACAAGTATAATCATAAATCGCTCCTATTTATCCATATGTTTAATGATAAATTAAGTGCGCACACTTTCAAAGCTCTCAGTATACCTATAAAGTTACATAAAAAGGTAGTATTGAGTATATTTTTGAGATAAAATATATCATGTGAAGATAGTGCAAGATATAAATTACTTTTTTGGGGGAGGAGATTTTATAGGGATCGTTTGGTAAAGGTTGGTTAATAATTCGTTCAAAGAAAAGGGAGAAAATTATGAATAAAGAAGAACTTTTAGATTTTTTAATGGCAAAAAGAAGTGTTACAGCGGGAGCTGCAGTTATCCAACAACAAATTCGTGAAGCAGAGGCTAAGATTGAAAAAGGTAAGAAAAAATTTCGAGGAATAATCATCGCATTAGTCGTTTTAATTGTTCTTTTTATGATTACTAGTCAGACAAGTGCGGCGATGCCATTCATCATTGCTGTTATCGCGCTATTTGCTTTTAAATATTTTGTTTATATTATGCCGGGTAATGAATCTAAAACACAAGCCTTAGCAGACTTGGACGCTGAAATGGCAAATGAAGATTATATTGCAGGCAAGCAAGGATTCCCAGAGAAATTCTACAACTATTTCGATATTTTTCGTCTTTGGAAATTAATTGATGAAACTCGGGCACGTGATTTGCAAGAAGCCTTTAACATTTTAGAAACACAACAATTCCAAGAAACTCAACTTTCAATGCAGGAAGAAATGAGAGGCTTACAACAAGATATTGCCTCAAATGCACGCTTGGCAGCTATGTCCTCAACCGTCAGTGCATTTAATTCGTTCAGAAAATAAGATTTATTATATTAAATTTATAAAAATGGAGAAAAAATGTCAAAAAAAGCAAATATTATTACCGGTGTCAGTATAGTAGCTATAGTTATTATTGTGGCTATGTTTATGATGGGCAATTCAAATAAGATGGATGGAAGCTATATTTCCGACATGGGTGGTTCCAAATTTGAGTTGAAGTTTAAAGGAAACACTGTGACTAAAGTTGAAACTGATAAAAAGTCAGACCAAGGTACTTATGAAATTGAAGACGGTAAACTTACCATGAAATTTGATGATTATACAATGAAAGCTAGTTTAGACAAAGATAAAAAAACATTTACACTTAATTCCGTAACTGGTTCACAAATGATGGGCTTCGGATTTTTATTAGAGGGGTTAAAATTTGAACAGGTTGCTAAATAATTATTAATTTATTGGGAGGATATTTTATATTATGAAAAAATCAAACATTACTTTATTATCAAGTGCATTAATCGCTGGAGTTACTGTCGTTGGTGCTACAACAACGGCAAACGCTGCAACAACTACACCCGACTCAACTGAAACAACTCATACTCAAACAGTTCAATCTAACAGTCAAAAATTAGATGACGATATTAAAGACGCTCAAACTGACGTTGATAATGCCAAAGATACAGCTGACAAAGATCAAAGTGCTGCTGATACTTCTAAAGACACAGCCGATGCTTCTAAAGACAATGCTGGTCAAACTGAAGAAAATGCTAATCAATCACAAGAAGATTTAAACAGTGCTGTTGATAATCAACAAAATGCGCAAAATACTGCTGATAACGCAACTGATGAATCTATCAATAACGCTCAAGATGCAGTTGACGAACAAGACAAAACAAATAACCAATTAGGTCAAGACGTTGATAACGCTAAAACAGATGTTGATAAAGGTAAAACAGATGTCGATAATGCTCAAACTGGCGTTGATGAAGCCCAAAAAGGTGCTGACCAATCTGATAAAGATGCTGATAAAGCTCAAGAAAACGTTGATAATGCTCAAAATAACCTTGATGGCAAAGGTTCAGCCGAAGCCGACAAGAATTTAAGCAATGCCAAAGATAACTTGGATCAAGCTCAAACAACTGAAGACAATGCTCAAAAAGGTGCTGACCAAGCTGACAAGAATATTGCTGACGCACAAAACAATGTTAATAACGCTCAAACTGGCGTAACTGATGCTAACAAACAACAAAATGATGCTAAAGCTAAAGCTGACGCTGCTCAAAAAGCTAAAGATACTGCTCAAAAAGCATTAGATGATGCTAAGAAACAACAAGGTAATCATCAAGCTAACCAAAATCACATCAACTTAAGCCAAGACTACATTAATGCCTTAAAGGCTTATTCAGATGCTTCATCAGCTGACGCTAATTATCAAGATGTCATTGACAGTTTAACAGCTGCAACTGAAAAAGAATGGGCATTAAATGGCGGCTACATTTCAAATGACCAAGATAAAACTGTTCATATTAACAACCAATCAGATTTAAACAAATATCTTGATGACTTAAATGAATATGCTAAACAATTATTAAATGAAGTGCGTGACCGTTTTGGTAGCACACAAGTTGAAGTCTCAGAAGGTTCTAAAAAATTAGGTCAATCAATCGGCGATGCTTATACATCTAAGAATAACGATCCTGATGATGGTCATGACAATGCATTAAACAACAGCATTGCTAACGGTATGGGATTAACATACTTAACACAACAAGATATGAATACTATCTTCGATAAATCATCTGAAAATGGTTGGAATCTTAGTCTTGATGCTTTCAAGAAATCTATCTATGATTCAATGAATGCCTTCTTATTCAATGGGGGTGAATGGGGCCATGCCGTAAGTGTTGCTGGCATTATGGCAACATATACACCTGCCAATAACACATGGTTCGGTCTTGGCTTCGGTCAATTTAAACAATCTAACGGTAATATCTTCTTAACAAGTTTCTTTAACTTTGTTGATGACTATGATGTTAACGACGCTTCTAAATTTAGCACTACACCTGTTGAATCTGGAACTGTCAGTCAAGCTCAAATTGATAAATTAGCAAGCGACGTTACTGCTAAAACAGCAACTTCAAAAACTGCTGATGCAGCTCTTGCAGCAGCTAAATCACAAACAGTTAAAGCTAACCAAGCCTTAGCTACAGCTAAAACTGCTTTAGCAACTGCTAAAACAAAACAAGCAACAGCACACACAGCCTTAACTAAAGCACAAAACGATGTTAAAACTGCTACTGTAGCTGTTAAAAATGCACAAACAGTTGTTGATGATTTAAATGCATCAATGCCTCAAAAACAACAAGCTTTAAAAGATGCACAAGCTGCCTTAGCTACAACTAAAACAACACAAGCTCAAAAACACATGACTTTAGACGCAGCTAATGCTAAATTAGTTACTGCTAAAACTGCATTAAAAGATGCAACTGCTAAATTAAGTGCCGCTCAAGCAGCTTTAAAAGCTGGTCAAGACGCACTTGGCGAAAAAACAAATCATTTAGATGACTTAAAGAATGCTGAAGCTAACTTAGTTGACGCAACAAAAGCTGTTGAAGCTGCTAAAAAAGCATACGACGAGGCTGTTAAAGCTGCCGAAGATGCACAAGCTGCTTCCGTTGCTGACGATGCACAATATGCGAAGTTACAAGCAATCGCTGATGCATCTAAGAAAGCTTTAGACGATGCACAAGCTGCATTAGCTAAATTACAACATGAAAAAGACATCGAAGATGCTTTGAACAATGTTGACAAACCATCAACTGGTACTGATAACGATTCTGGTTCACATACTGGTCATGTAACAGGTTCAGACAATGGTTCAGATAAAGGTAACGTAACTGGTTCTGTTGTTGCTAAAGGTAGTGAAACAGCTAAAGACACGACTGACAACAATGGTATTGTTGCACCAAGCAATAATACATCAACATCACGTCTTAAAGCTGCTGATCATTCAGAAATCAATAACGCTAAAATATTAGGTGCTTCGGTATTACCACAAACTGACGAAACTAATTCGTCAGTCGTTTCAGTGATTGGTGCAGCTCTTGTTGGTGCCGTTAGTCTCTTTGGACTTGCAGGAACGCGCCGTCGTAAACACTAATTCGTTATTGTAAGGAGGAATTGAGATGAAGAAGCCTTTACTTGTAATGACTAGTATCGTAATGGTTGCTTTATTAACAGCGTGTGGGCAACAAAAGTCACAGTCTGAGCAAACAAGTCAGCCAAAACAAGTATCCGTGTCAGATAAGAAAAAGGCGCAGTCGTCAAAAAAAGCAGATACAACTAAAAAGACGCATACTAAAGAAGTAAATCAACCAAAAAAAGAATCCGTGTCAGATAAGAAAAAAGCGCAGTCGTCAAAAAAAGTAAATACGATTAAAAAGACGCCTGCCAAAGAAGTAAATCAACCAAAACAGATGAATTTAGATCAAATTCAAGTCAGTGATTACAGCAGTATCGTCGGTCAGTGGCAAATTGTGAAGTTAGAAGCACGGGGACGCGACTTACCACTTGATGATGTTCAGCCGTTAAATATTACTAAAGATAGTCTAGTGTCATCATCTTCGTTTACATTAAATAAAGCTGGCTTAAAAGATCAGAATGGGCTGCATGCGACGAAATTTGAAGTTGCTAATAATATCTTAACCGCCAGCTTAAGTAATGCAAGTGATGTTTCTATTAATTGGTCCGTCATGTTCTATCCCAAAGGGACTAGTCACGAATATGGTGTTAATACTGGTGAAGAAACGAACAAGCAGAATCTGATTGTTGTTTGGTCAAGTAGTAACTCAGTGACCGCGGTTTACAGCCAAAGTTAATATATATATAAATAGAAGGTCTACAATATCTGTTGCCAGTGATAGAAAAATCTATCACTGGCAACAGATTTTTTTGTATGACACTAAAAAGAGTCTCCTATGACAAATAATACTAAGGTTTTACTAAATATGAAATTTGCTGAAAGCACTCCTTAATCCAGCAGTCATCGGAGTTTATGGTACTTTAGATTACCTTCAAAAATGCCTGACACCCCTGCAGAGTTCTCAACATAATCAAATTGTTAGCTACGGATGGCGGGCATCTCTATTAGGCTACTACGTTATTCTAGTGGCCAACTTTAAGAAACTAACAATGAATTGAAACATATTAAACGTAATGCCTACGATTTCAGTAATTTTAGGAAACACATTTTCTTTGTAATGAGGATTATGTACATAAAAAAGGCGTTGTCACAAAGTGACAACACCCTCCATAATATATTCACCAACAATAGTTGCAATAGAACCAAAAATATTCACCAGTGACAACTGCAATATACCAAAAAAAACACCTCACAAATTGCTTTGTGAAGTGCTTCAAAATATCGATATAAATATATATTAACGTTTTGAGAATTGGCTTGCTTTACGAGCTTTCTTAAGACCTGGTTTCTTACGTTCTTTCATACGAGGATCACGAGTAAGTAATCCTGCAGATTTAAGAGCTGCACGGAAATCTGGATCTACTGTAAGTAATGCGCGAGCAATACCATGGCGAACTGCGCCAGCTTGACCTGAGAAGCCACCACCATTAGCGTTAACTAAAACATCATAACTACCTAATGTTTCTGTAGCGTTAAATGGTTGTAAGACTACTTCACGTAAGTTAGCAAATGGAATGTAATCTTCAATTGCTTTGTTGTTGATAGTAATTTTACCAGTACCTGGTACTAAACGTACGCGAGCTACTGAGTTTTTACGACGACCTGTTCCTGAATATACGACTTGAGCCATTTCAATTGCCTCCTTAAATTAAGTTTGTAATATCTAAAGTTTCTGGTTGTTGTGCTTGTTGATCATGTTCTGCACCACGATATACGTGTAATTTCAATGCTTGTTCTTTACCAAGAGTACCTTTTGGAAGCATACCTTTAACAGAGAAAGCAATCAATTTTTCAGGATCGTTGGCACGGAAATCACCAGCAGTACGAGTTTTTAAACCACCTGGATGATCTGTATGATGTTGGTATAATTTTCTGTCAGCTTTGTGACCAGTTAAACCAACCTTTTCTGCATTGATAACAATAACGTTATCACCAGTATCCACATTAGGTGTGAATGTTGGTTTGTTTTTACCGCGTAAGATAGAAGCAACGACAGTTGATAAGCGACCTAAAGAAATATCAGTTGCATCAATAACATACCATTTACGTTCTATTTCGCCTTTTTTTGCTAAATAAGTTGTACGCACGATTGTTTCCTCCGTTTTTTCATGTTGTTTGTTTGACACTCAAATAAGTTTCCGGGGCCTATCAGTGGGGCAAACAATACCATTTATAATATTAACTATTAAAAGTCAATTTGTCAATCTAATTTATGGGCATCCCACAAATAAATAACACCTTTTCAGATTTAAAATTGCCTTAGTATTCATATTGTCAATAACTTCTATATTACCCTAATTCGTCCGGATAATAAACCTTTTTTAAATATAATCCACTCGCCGGAGCTGTTTCTCGAGCTTGTTGTCGATCCTTTACTTCATATAACCGTAAAATATCATGAACCGGACGCCGGCCGTTCCCTATTTCTAGGAGTGTAGCGACTAAAATTCGGACCATATTGTACAGAAAGCCATTTCCATAAAATTCAAAAATAATTTCATGGTTTTCTTTATCTTCTCTCACGGTTGCCTCATAAATCGTCCGAACGTGATCTGTAACCTGGCTACCTGCCGCCACGAAACTAGAAAAATCATGTTCGCCAACTAAATCAGGTAATGCTTCTTCAATTTTGGCGATATCTATCTTGTATTTATAATGACCCGTGTAGAAGCGTTTAAATGGGTCGGTAAATTCACCTTGAGAAACACGATACATATATCGTTTACCATGCGTACTATAGCGTGAATGAAAATCATCACTGACAAGTTCGGCTTTTTTAACTTGAACATCCAGTGGCAATAAACTGTTCAATGCTCTCATCATGCTAGTTTCCGGAATTTCATGCATGAAGTCAAAATGAAAAACCTGTCCTAAGGCATGAACGCCAGCATCTGTTCGGCCTGAACCATAAATTCTAACTGGTACTTCTGATTTACTCATAATTGTTACTGCTTTTTCTAAGACAGATTCAACCGTCCGTTGGTTTGGCTGCCTCTGAAACCCTGCAAAAGCTGCGCCATCATAAGCAACGGTAATTTTAAAACGTACTGACATATTTATTCATCCTTAATTTTTGAGGTAGACTAATGCAACGGTAACGATAGCGAATAAAACAAAAGCTAACGTATCAGCCGTCCGCCATTTTAAAATACGATACTTTGTTCGACCTTCTCCACCCTGGTAACCACGAGATTCCATGGCAATCGCTAAATCTTCGGCACGATTGAACGAACTTACAAATAGCGGAATTAACAACGGGATAATTGATTGCATTTGTTTAATTAGCGACCCTTGACCAAAGTTCACACCTCGAGCTCGTTGAGCGTTCATAATTTTTTCTGTCTCATCCATTAATGTAGGGACAAAACGTAACGCGATTGATAACATTAACGCAATTTCATAAACTGGAAATTTGATTGCTTTAAGTGGTTTTAATAAAGATTCAATCGCATCTGCTAGTTGGAGTGGTGCCGTTGACAACGTCAATAATGTTGACATAAAAATAATTAAAATAAATCGGCAAAAAATATATAATCCATTTGTCACACCAAATTGAGAAATTTTAAAAATCCCCCAATGCCAGTACATTTGGCCACCACTTGAAAATAGCATTTGCAAAGCAACCGTAAAGATAATCAGCCAAATTAATGGCCGGACACCTTTTAAAAAGAAACTCATATTAATTTTTGACGCTAAAATACATCCTAACGTAAAAACTAAAAGCATAGAAAAACTTTGCCAATTATTTGCCATAAAGATTATTCCAACAAAATAAAAACTCAAAACTAATTTAGCACGCGGATCCATGCGGTGAACGAGTGAATCACCCGCTATGTAACGTCCAAAAATCAACTTATTCATTAGCGTCATGACCTCCATTTTGGCTTAGCAGCGTGACGAGGTCGTCGGCTAATTCATTCTCTGTTAAAGGCATCTCCTTGAATTCAAAGCCTTTTTCAATTAATTTTTTTGAAAATAACGTTGTTGTTGGCACGTTCAAATGGTTACTTAATAAGAACTCTGGATCAGCAAAAACTTCTCTTGGTGTGCCCGATTTAATAATCGTTCCTTTTGACATGATAATAGCGTGATTCGCATAATTTGCCACATCATCCATCTGATGCGTTACGAGAATAATCGTCAAATTTTGTTCACGATGAAGTTCTTCGAACATTGCCATCATATCAACGCGACCTTTAGGATCTAATCCTGCTGTGGGTTCGTCTAAAACCAAGATTTTAGGTTCCATAGCCAGAATTCCAGCGATTGCTACGCGACGCATTTGACCACCAGAGAGGTCAAATGGTGATTGCTGATAGATATTCTCTGGTAATCCAACTAACTTCAACATTTTTGTCGCTATTTTCTCAGCTTCTTCATCTGTTTTACCAAAGTTTTTTGGCGCAAATGCCACATCTTTAATAACCGTTTCTTCAAACAATTGTGCTTCTGGAAATTGAAAAACGATGCCAACTTGTTTTCGTAAATCGTTTAACGTTTTATTGGCCGTTTCTGGTGTAATGATTTGATTCCCAATTGTAATTTTACCTTCAGTTGGTTTTAATAGGCCATTTAAATGTTGCAATAGGGTCGATTTACCAGAACCTGTATGTCCAACAATTGCTGTAAATGAGCCGTCCTCAATTTCAAGATTGATATTATGTAGCGCCCGACTTTCAAAAGGTGTCCCTTTTTGGTAGGTAAAGGCTACTTCGTTGAATTTAATTGCCATAACCAATCTACCATACCTTCCTCTGTCATATAGTCGTCCGGAATGTCAAAATGACGTTTTTTAAGCGCGACTTTTAAGCGTTCTGGATATGGAATATCTAATCCCATATCTACTAATTGTTCACCAAGTGCAAAAATTTCAGCAGGTGTGCCTTCTTTTACCAGCTCGCCTTTGTCCATAACCATAATTTTGTCAGCACTTGCCGCTTCATTAATATCATGCGTGATTGAAATAATTGTTAGCCCACGTTCTTCTTTGAGTTGATGTATTAGGCTCAAAACTTCGTCACGACCTTCTGGATCCAACATGCTAGTTGATTCATCCAAGATGATAACTTCTGGCCTTAGAGCGACAATTCCAGCGATTGCGACACGTTGTTTCTGTCCCCCAGATAGTCTAGCAGGTTCCTTGGCCGCAAACTCCCACATATCTACACGTTCAAGCGCGTCTCTGACTCGTTCTTGCATTTCTTTACGTTCTATTCCATTGTTTTCAAGTCCAAATGCAACGTCATCTTCAACAGTTGCTCCCACAAACTGGTTATCTGGGTTTTGAAAAACGATGCCAATCTTACGACGAATATCCCAGACCGTTTCTGGTGATAAAATAAGGCCATCTACTGTGATTTCACCTGATTGAGGTGCTAGCAAGCCATTAATATTTTTAGATAATGTACTTTTCCCACTACCGTTATGACCAATAATTGCAACCCAGTCACCTTTTTCAATCGTAAAGGACACATCTTTAAGTGCCATTTCACTCATTTCTTTTTGTGCTTCATATTGATAATTTAAATGATCAACTTTAATTAATTCAGTCATTGTTACTGTCCTCACAATTCACAAGATAACTTACGTTTTGCATTATATCACAGGCCAAAATGAACTCAGTGTATTTATACTTTTACTCTTTATAGTTGTCCTATCTATACAACATACATCTAAAATGCATTTTTTGTACTTTTAAGCTCTTAATTAACAATAAACAGCCATTTAGTCACACCTTTTTATATTGCGCTAAGAACTGCATTTTAAGCTAAATTTCTCTCACCATTTGATAATTAACTAGATTTTGTTGATGTCGATAATTATCTTATCTTTTTATAATTTTAAACCCATAATGTTCAAAAAAAGAGACAGCAGTTATTGAAGCCTCTACCGTTTGTACATTTATTTGTAATTCATTCCTTTGGTAATTTGTTAATTCTGTTAAAATAAGCGCTCCGATATGCTGTCGAATCATAGAACTCTCTACGTACAGCATATCAATATGTCCTGTTACTTCAAGGTTACCAAATCCTATGACCTTTAAATCTTTGATGGCAAGTAGCGTAAATGATTCACTTAATCGTTTATGCCATGCACTCAGATCTGGATTATTCTGCACCCACTCATTAATTTCTAGTTGTGAATAATCTTGTCGGTTAATCTCTTGAATTGTTTGGTTGAATAATGTCGTTATTTCCGATAAATATTTACTATCATAACGGTAAAGTTGTATTGAACTTTGTGCCATCACATTACCCCCTAAACAGATTAAGAATACTATTATCATACTAGGTTTTAGCACATAAAAAAAGGGTTCTGAACACATTATTAAAATGTGTTCAGAACCCTTTTTTCAGACCTCATTAGACAATAAAAAATCACTATGAAGGATGACCGGCAAATCACAAATGTGAAGAACCTTCAAACTAGACTAAGATTACTCCATCATCATAACGTTTGTTTTTAATCATCAATCAAAGTGAAAAATTATCTGTTAACGAATTATACTAATTCAATAATAACCATTTGTGCGGCATCGCCACGACGAGGCATTGTTTTCATAGTTCTAGTGTATCCACCATTACGTTCAGCGTAACGAGGAGCTACATCAGAAAATAATTTTTGTAATGCTGATTGAACAGTGACATCGTCACCATCTTCTTTCACGTCAGCAACTGTGTTTCTTACGAAAGCAGCAGCACGACGACGTGAAGCTAAATCACCACGTTTACCTAAAGAAATCATTTTATCGGCAGATTTGCGTACTTCTTTAGCGCGAGCTTCAGTAGTCACAATTCGTTCGTTGATAATAAGACTTGTTGTTAAATCACGTAACATTGCTTTACGTTGAGAACTTGTACGTCCTAATTTGCGGTAACTCATGAATAGTTTCCCTCCCTCTATATAATATTAGTCATCATGACGTAATGATAAATCAAGCGCAGCTAATTTAGCTTTAACTTCTTCCAATGATTTACGGCCCAAGTTACGGACTTTCATCATGTCAGCTTCGGATTTATTCGTTAATTCTTGAACCGTGTTGATTCCAGCACGTTTCAAACAATTGTATGAACGAACTGATAAATCAAGTTCTTCAATCGTCATTTCGAGCATTTTTTCTTTATGTGTTTCTTCTTTTTCAACCATAATTTCAGCATTTTTAGCTTCATCGGTTAAATCAACAAATAAAGTCAAATGCTCAGTTAAAATTTTAGCCGACAAACTAATGGCTTCGCTTGGTGTAATTGAACCATTAGTCCAAACATCAAGTGTCAATTTGTCATAATCATCTTTTTGACCAACACGTGTTTTTTCTACTTGGTAGTTCACACGTTCGATTGGGGTATAAATGGAGTCAATTGGTAATACGCCAATTGGCATATCTTCCGCTTTGTTTTGATCAGCAGATACGTATCCACGACCATTGCTAGCGTTCATGCGAACATGAAAAGATGCACCTTCTGCGACTGTACAAATGTACAAGTCGGGATTTAATACTTCAACATCACTGTTTACAATGATGTCACCGGCAGTAACCTCTGCGGGACCTTTCACATCAATTTCGATGGATTGGTCTTCATCAGCAGCTAACTTCAAAGCAACTTTCTTAATATTCAAGATAATTTGAGTAACATCTTCCAATACGCCTTCAATAGTTGAAAACTCATGTAAAACACCATCAATTTGAATATTAGTAATAGATGCGCCTGGTAAGGAAGATAATAGAATCCGACGAAGTGAATTACCTAATGTCGTACCATAACCGCGTTCAAGTGGTTCTACAACAAATTTACCATAGTTAGGACTTTCATCTATCTTATGAATATTTGGTTTTTCAAATTCAATCATTCTTATCTTTACCCCTTTCAAAACGTAACGTGTAATCTAGTGAAAACATTATGAAGTTCAACTCCGTAATGAATATTAATCCACGTTAAACACGACGGCGTTTTGGAGGACGACATCCATTATGAGGCACTGGAGTAACATCGCGAATTGCTGTTACTTCAAGACCAGTAGTTTGTAAAGCACGGATTGCGGCTTCACGGCCAGAACCAGGTCCTTTAACTGCTACTTCAACAGTCTTCATACCATTTTCCATTGAGCCTTTAGCTGCAGCTTCTGCTGCCATTTGTGCTGCGAATGGTGTAGATTTACGACTACCTCTAAAACCTAATGCACCAGCTGATGACCATGCAACAGCGTTACCGTTAACATCAGTAATCATAACAAGTGTATTGTTAAAAGTAGAATGAATATGTGCAACACCGGCTTCAATATGTTTTTTAACACGGCGTTTGCGAGAAACTTTCTTAGTTGCCATAAATAGTATTACCTCCTTAATCTAGTAATTATTTCTTGCGGCCTGCAATTGATGTAGCTGGGCCTTTACGTGTACGAGCGTTGTTTTTCGTGTTTTGTCCACGAACTGGTAAACCACGACGATGACGCATGCCTCGGTACGTTCCAATTTCTTGGAGACGTTTAATGTTTAAACTGATTTCGCGACGTAAGTCACCTTCAATTTTAAATTGATCAACAACTTTACGGATTGCATCCTCTTGGTCAGTTGTTAAATCACGAGTTCTAATATCTTCTGATACTTCTGCTTCTACCAAGATCTTAGCAGCAGTTGTATTACCGATTCCATAAATGTAAGTTAATGCTACCACGATTCTTTTATCACGTGGAATATCAATACCTGCAATACGAGCCATAACAATTACACCTCCTAATTTTTATTATCCTTGACGTTGTTTATGTTTTGGATTTGCGCTACAAATGATCATAACTCGACCTTTGCGCTTGATAACTTTACAATGTTCACACATTGGTTTTACTGATGGTCTTACTTTCATTGAATTATACCTCCTAAAAGTTTTTGAAGTACAATCTATTTAAAGCGATAAGTAATACGACCCTTACTTAAATCGTAAGGAGACATTTCAACCGTCACTTTATCACCAGGTAAAATACGAATATAATTCTTACGAATTTTACCAGAGACATGAGCTAAAATTTCATGATCATTTTCAAGTACAACTCGAAAAGTCGCATTGGGTAACGTTTCACGGACCGTACCCTCAATCTCAATTACTTCTTCTTTCGCCACGTAAATGTACCTCCTTAAAATCGTGTTTTAACTTTACATGTAAAAATGGCGAGAATTAGACACTCTCACCCGTTCTTATCAGGATATTATTACAAATATCCTCCTGAAAAGATAAACCGGAATTATTCTATCATACCGCTATCTCAGATGCAAGTTAGCCACTCCGGCACAATTACTTTGCAGCGGAATACTCAGATTACTTGAGATTGTTTAAAATCGTTTCAATATCTGCAAATACATCTTCAATATCGCGGTTACCATCTACTGTATACAATAGATGACGTTGTTCGTAAAAATCTAATAACGGTGTATTCATTTTGATGTTAACTTCTAAACGATTTTTAACCGTTTCAAGTTTGTCATCTTCACGTTGATAAAATTCATGTTGCCCACAGCGATCACATGTTCCTTCAACCTTTGTGGGGTTGAAGATTTTGTGATATGTAGCTCCACAATTACGACAAATGTAACGACCAGTTAAACGTTCGATTAGAGATTCAGGATCAACATGAATGTCAATGACTGCGTTAAGAGGTTTTCCAAGGTCCTTACCGATTTCGTCCAAGGCAACAGCTTGTGCCATATTTCTTGGAAACCCATCAAGCATGTAGCCATCTTGAATATCATCTTCAGCTAATCGTTCTTTGACAATGCCATTTGTGACTTCATCAGGAACAAGGTCACCACGATCGATATACTTTTTAGCTTCAAGTCCCATTGGTGTTTCATTTTTCATTGCTGCACGGAAGATGTCTCCCGTAGAGATATGAGCGATGTGGAAAGCGTCGACAATCTTTTCAGCTTGTGTTCCCTTACCTGCACCAGGTAAACCCATTAACATCAGGTTCATTTTAGTCATGAATATCCTCCTAATATGAGAAATGGTTAGGCATCAGCCTAACCTAATTCTCAGTTTAAAATTTGTTTTTTATCGATTATCTAATGAATCCGACGTACTTACGTTTCATCATCATACCCTCTAATTGACGAATAGTTTCAAGAGCAACCCCAACGACAATCAACAGACTAGTACCACCCAAACCAACTGATTCATCTAATCCGAACAAACTTGATGCTAATAATGGAATTAAAGCAACAAATCCTAAGAATAATGAACCAACAGTACTTAAACGCATTAATAATTTTGAAACATATTTTTCTGTTGCTTTACCAGGCCAAACACTTGGAATATAACTTCCTTGTTTTTGTAAATTCTCTGAGAGTTTCTCAGGATTTACCTGTACGAAAGCGTAGAAGAATGTGAACAAGACAATCAATACGGTATATAGGATGGCTCCGTATGTTGTTTGCATGTTGAAAACTTGACTTAATACTTTATACCAAGTCGTGTCCCCTTGTGAGCTTTGGAATGCCAAAAGCACAGTTTGGGGTGTTGCAATGAACGAACTCGCAAAAATAACGGGGATAACACCCGCAACGTTTACCTTAAGTGGCAGATATGAACTATCTGTCGCACCAGCAACACGTCTTGTGTATTGAATTGGAATCTTATAGTTAGCTTGTTGAACATATGTTACAAAAGTTACGATTGCAAAAATAATAACGAGCAAGATAACTATGAACAAGATGCCCCCCCAAAGATCACCTTTATCAGCTTGGAAAATTTGTTCATTGAAAATCTGTTTAATACCACCTGGAATACGAGAAACGATACCTGCCATGATTAACATGGAAACACCATTCCCAATACCACGTTCAGTAATCATATCACCTAACCAAGTCGTAAACATTGTTCCGGCTGTTAAAATAACGCCCAAAACAACATATGTTTGCGTACTTGGATTGTTAACCAAACCTAAACTACTTAATGAGTCTAACCCTGCGGTGATACCTACAGATTGAACAAATGCTAAGACAATTGTTAGGTAACGTGTAGCTTGATTCAATTTACGACGACCAACTTCACCTTGCTTACTCCATTCTACAAAACGAGGAACAATGTCCATTTGTAGTAATTGAATAACAATTTGAGCTGTAATGTAGGGTGAAACCCCCATTGCGAAAATTGAGTAATTAGTTAATCCACCACCACTAAAAGTGTTAAGAAGACTAACTAAGTTACTACTTGTTGCACTAGCAATTGCAGCATGGTTAATTCCAGGAACTGTTATAAAAGTACCTAAGCGAAAGACAATTAAAACGCATAAAGTGAAAAAAATCTTTTGACGGATTTCTTTCACAGCTAATGCATTTTTCATCACTTTAAGCATTAGATCACCTCTGTTTGACCACCGGCAGCTTCAATAGCTTCTTTAGCAGCAGCTGAGAATTTACCTGCTTTAACAGATAATTTCTTGTTAAGTTCGCCGGAAGCTAAAATTTTAATTCCTGATTTTTCGTTCTTAACAATACCTGATTCAACAAGTAATGCTGGTGTTACTTCAGCACCGTTTTCGAATTTGTTTAAGCTATCTAAATTGACAACTGCATATTCTTTACGGTTGAAGTTATTAAATCCACGTTTTGGCATACGACGGAATAAAGGCATTTGTCCACCTTCAAAACCTAAACGTACTTTACTACGGGCTTTTTGGCCTTTTTGACCACGTCCAGAAGTTTTACCATTACCTGAAGATGTTCCACGTCCGACACGGTTACGTACTGAGCGAGAACCTTCACTTGGTTTTAATTCATGTAATTTCATAGGGTTGGCACCTCCTTATTTTAAACTGCAAACAAGATGTTGATGTTATTTAACTTCTTCAACGTCCACTAAATGAGAAATCTTGGCGATAACGCCTCGTGTTACTGCGTCATTAGGACGAATAACAGAGCTGCTAATACGGTGTAAACCGAAAGCTTTAACGATTTCGCGTTGATTTTGAGGACGTCCGATGACACTGCGTTTTAATGTAATTTTTAAATCTGTCATGTTTTAGTCCTCCTAGTCAGCTAAGTGTTGAATAGAAACGCCACGTAATGCAGCAACTTCTTCAGCACTCTTCATTTTCTTTAAACCATCCATTGTTGCGCGAACAACGTTGATTGGTGTATTTGAGCCTAATGATTTACTTGTTACATCTGCTACTCCAGCAAGTTCCATAACGGCACGAACTGAACCACCAGCGGCAACTCCAGAACCTTCAACAGCTGGTTTAAGCATAATGCGTCCACCACTGTATTGACCGAGAACTTCGTGAGGAAGTGTCGTACCGACCATAGGTACTTCAATCAAGTTCTTTTTAGCATCTTCAACTGCTTTACGGATTGCTTCAGGAACTTCTTGAGCTTTACCTGTACCGAAGCCTACATGACCATTGTGATCACCGACAATAACTAATGCAGCAAAACGTAGACGACGTCCACCTTTTACAACTTTAGTAACACGGTTAATCGCAACAACACGATCTTCTAAATCTAAATGAGTTGGATCAATGAAAGTCATAAACTATTTCCTCCCTTTCTTAGAATTCTAATCCATTTTCACGAGCTGCTTCAGCTAAAGCAGCAACGCGTCCATGGTATAAGTATCCGCCACGATCAAAAACAACAGCTTTGATACCTTTGTCATTAGCACGTTTAGCAACTAATGCGCCAACAGCAGTAGCTTTTGCTACTTTACTGTCGCCAGTTACTTCACTATCAATTGTTGAGGCACTTGCTAGCGTTACACCCGCTACGTCATCAATTACTTGAGCGTAGATGTGGTTATTAGAACGGAATACGTTTAAGCGTGGGCACTCTGCAGTTCCAGAAATCTTGCCACGAACACGTAAATGACGTTTTGAACGTGTTTTATTTCTATCTGGTTTTGTAATCACAATTTTCACCTCTTGATTTTATTCAAAAACAAAGTAAGCAATGCTAAGCAGCATTATTTACCTGTTTTACCTTCTTTACGACGAACATATTCGCCAACGTAACGAATTCCTTTACCTTTATAAGGTTCTGGAGGACGAACGGCACGAATTTCTGCGGCAAGATCGCCAACTTCTTGTTTACTGATACCTGAAATAATAATACTTGTATTTGCAGGAACTTCAACAGTTAAGTTTTCGCGTTCTTCAAAATCCACTGGATGTGAATAACCAACATTTAATACTAATTTTTTCCCTTGTAATTGTGCACGATAACCAACACCAATCAACTCAAGTTCTTTTTTGAAACCTTCTGTAACACCAAGAACCATGTTGTTTACGTTGGCACGCATTGTACCATGTAAGGCACGAGTGCTTTTATCGTCACTTTCACGAGTAAATTTAACTGAAAGACCTTCAACATGCATTGTAATAGCACTAGAGAACTTACGAGTTAATTCACCTTTGGGGCCTTTTACTGTAACCATTTGACCTTCTTGTGTAACTTCTACACCAGCAGGAAGAACGATTTCTTTATAACCTATACGACTCACGCGAGTGACACCTCCTTACGAATTAATTGATTACCAGATGTATGCTAAGACTTCGCCACCAATTTGTTTGGCGCGTGCATCTTTATCTGTCATCACACCTTCTGATGTTGAGATAACTGCGATTCCTAAACCATTTAATACTTTAGGAACTGCATCAGCTTGAACGTACGTACGTAATCCTGGTTTTGAGATACGTTTAATACCAGAGATTACACGTTCGTTGTCTTTTCCAAATTTTAAAAATACACGGATAATACCTTGTTTGTCATCATCGATGTATTCGATATCACGTACGAAACCTTCATTTTTAAGGATTTCAGCGATATCACGTTTGATTTTTGAAGCAGGCACTTCTAAAGACTCATGCCGTACCATGTTTGCATTACGGATACGAGTTAAAAAGTCTGCGATCGGATCAGTCATGACCATTGAGTTTACCCTCCTTTAACTTGTCTTTTAGATTTACCAGCTAGCTTTTTTCATACCAGGAATTTGGCCTTTGTGAGCAAGGTCACGAAGACAAATACGGCATAATTTAAATTTACGATAAACAGAATGTGGGCGACCACAACGTTCGCAACGTGTATAAGCTTGTGTAGAGAATTTTGCTGGACGTTTGTTCTTTGCAATTAATGATTTTTTAGCCAAAGCTTTGTAACCTCCTTATTATTTAGAAAACGGCATACCTAATTGTGTGAGTAATTCTTTTGATTCCTCATCAGTATTAGCAGTTGTAACAATAACGATATCCATTCCACGAACTTTATCCACATCATCAAAATCGATTTCTGGGAAAATTAATTGTTCGCGAACACCTAAAGTATAGTTACCACGGCCATCAAAGGCTTTTTTGCTAACGCCACGGAAATCACGCACACGAGGTAATGAAACTGAAACTAATTTATCTAAGAAATCGTACATGCGTTCGCCACGTAAAGTAACTTTAGCACCGATTGGCATACCTTCACGTAAACGGAAGCCAGCAATTGATTTTTTAGCTTTTGTAACCAAAGGTTTTTGACCAGCGATTAAAGCTAATTCTTCAACAGCTTTATCTAAATTTTTAGCATTAGTAACAGCATCACCAACACCCATGTTGATAACAATTTTATCAACTTGAGGTGTTTGCATAATTGATGTGTAGTTAAATTTTTCCATCATAGATGGTGTAATTTCATTAGTGAACTTTTCTTTTAAACGGTTAGTCATGAAGAAAGTGTCCTCCTTTCAGTAGGTCTATTTAACAGTTTCACCTGATTTTTTAGAAACTCTAACTTTCTTGCCGTCTACAACTTTGAAGCCAACACGAGTTGGTTCGTTTGTAGATGGGTCGATAAGCATCACGTTTGAAACGTGAATTGGTGCTTCTATATCCACGATGCCACCTTGTGGATTCGAGTTACTAGGTTTTTGATGTTTTTTTGCAATATTCATGCCTTCAACAATCACACGGTCATCTTTAAGGAAAACTTTAGTAACAGTACCTTGTTTACCTTTATCTTTACCTGCAATTAATTGAACTTTATCACCAGTTTTGACGAACATTTAGCGCACCTCCTTGTTTTCCGATGGATTTCTTATAATACTTCGGGTGCTAAAGAAACAATCTTCATGAAATTGTTATCACGTAATTCACGTGCAACAGGTCCAAAGATACGTGTACCTTTAGGGCTTTTATCATCTTGGATGATAACGGCAGCATTTTCATCAAATTTGATGTATGAACCGTCAGCGCGATGAGCACCTGATTTTGTACGTACGATTACAGCTTTAACAACTTCACCTTTTTTGACAACACCACCTGGTGTTGCATGTTTAACAGTAGCAACAATAACGTCACCGATATTAGCAGTTTTACGCTTTGATCCACCTAAAACTTTAATAGTTAAGATTTCTTTTGCGCCTGAATTGTCGGCAATTTTTAAACGACTTTCTGTTTGTATCACAGTAAGTGTCCTCCTTTCGATAGCAAATTAGAAATACGAATGGCAATTATGCTTAAGCAATAACTGCTTTTTCAACGATATCTAATAAACGGAATCTCTTAGTTGCTGACAACGGACGAGTTTCCATAATTTGAACGATATCGCCGATTTTTGCTTCGTTATTTTCATCATGTGCATAGAATTTTTTAGAATAAGTCACACGTTTACCGTAGGTTTTGTGTGTCTTGTATGTTTCGATAAGAACACTAATCGTTTTATCCATTTTGTCGGATACAACGCGTCCTTGATAGACTTTACGTTGGTTACGAGTTTCACTCATGCGTAAATGGCCTCCCTTTCGTAATCTACTTGTTTAATTCTTGTTGGCGTAATGCCGTTTTAATACGAGCAATTGTTTTACGTACTTCACTTAAGCGTGCGGTATTTTCTAATTGACCGGTAGCTAATTGGAAGCGTAAGTTAAACAATTCATCTTTAAATTCTTGTTCTTTGGTAATCATTTCAGCAGTGGTTAATTCATTAATTTCCTTAGCCTTCATGTGATTCGCCACCTACTTCCTCACGTTTTACAATTTTAGTTCTCACTGGAAGTTTGTTTGATGCTAAGCGTAAAGCTTCGCGAGCAACTTCTTCGGGAACACCGGCAACTTCAAACATGATCTTTCCACGTTTAACTGGAGCTACCCATCCTTCAGGAGCACCTTTACCAGAACCCATTCGAACACCAATTGCTTTTGCAGTATATGATTTATGAGGGAAAATTTTAATCCATACTTTCCCACCACGTTTCATATGACGGTTAATAGCGACACGAGAAGCTTCGATTTGACGGTTAGTGATCCATGATGATTCAAGAGCCTGTAAACCGAATTCTCCAAAAGCGACTTCTTTGCCACCTTTAGCTTCCCCACGCATTTTACCACGGAATTCACGACGGAATTTTGTACGTTTAGGTACTAACATAGGTTATTTCCCTCCTTTCACAGCGTTTTTCTTAGCTGGTAAGATTTCACCACGGTAGATCCAGACTTTAACGCCTAATTTACCGTAAGTAGTCATTGCTTCAACCCAAGCGTAGTCAATATCTGCTCTTAAGGTATGTAATGGAACTGTACCATCTGAGTAGCTTTCAACACGAGACATATCAGCTCCGTTAAGACGGCCAGCAACTTGAACTTTGATACCTTTAGCACCAGAGCGCATTGTACGTTGCATAGCTTGTTTAACAGCACGACGGAATGCGACACGGTTTTCTAATTGTTCCGCAACGTTTTCGCCGACTAATTGAGCATCTAAATCAGGACGTTTGATTTCAACAATGTTGATATGCACACGTTTACCTGTTAAATCATTTAATTCTTTACGAAGTTTTTCAACTTCAGCTCCACCTTTACCGATAACCATACCAGGTTTAGCAGTATGGATTGAAACGTTAACACGTTTTGCAGCGCGTTCGATTTCAACGATAGAGACAGAAGCGTCGGTTAATTTTTCTTGAATGTATTTACGGATGTGTAAATCTTCATGAAGGTAGTTTGCAAAATCTTTTTCTGCATACCATTTTGAATCCCAATCACGAATGATACCTACACGTAATCCCGTTGGATTTATTTTTTGACCCACGCGTTATCCCTCCTTATTTTGTAGTTTCAGATACAACTACTGTAATGTGACTCGTACGTTTGTTAATTGGTGAAGCTGATCCTTTAGCACGAGGACGGAAACGTTTTAAAGTTGGTCCTTCGTTAGCAAAAATATCAGTAATAACTAAGTTTTCACCATCTAAATCAAAATTATTTTCTGCATTAGCTACAGCAGAAAGTAAAACTTTTTCAATGATTGGGCTTCCGGCTCTGGGAGTAAATCTCAAAATACCGATAGCTTCAGCAACACTTTTACCTCTGATAAGATCGATTACCAAGCGAGCTTTACGCGCTGGAATACGAACAGTTTTGGCGGTTGCTTTTGCTGATGTTACTTGTTCAGCCATGTGTATAACCTCCTTTATTTAACTGTAGTTTTCTTATCGTCAGATCCGTGACCACGGAAAGTACGTGTTGGAACAAATTCACCCAACTTATGACCAACCATATCTTCTTGCATAAAAACTGGAACGTGTTTACGTCCATCATATACAGCGATAGTTAGACCAATGAAGTTAGGGAAGATTGTTGAACGACGTGACCATGTTTTGATAACTGTTTTCTTTTCTTGATCAGTTTGTGCTTCGACCTTTTTCATCAAATGTTCATCGACGAATGGTCCTTTTTTTAGACTACGACTCAATGTGAATCCTCCTTCCGGAATATAGCTTAAGCAACAAGTAAATTATTTCTTGTTGCGTCCACGTACGATAAATTTGTCTGATTGGTTTTTCTTTGAACGTGTTTTGTAACCCATCGTCTTTTGACCCCAAGGAGACATAGGTGATGGACGACCAATTGGAGCTTTACCTTCACCACCACCATGAGGATGATCGTTAGGATTCATAACTGATCCACGAACTGTAGGACGTTTACCAGCCCAACGAGCACGACCAGCTTTACCAATTTTGATTAATTCATGTTGTTCGTTACCAACAGCACCGATAGATGCGCGACATGTTGATAAGATCATGCGAACTTCGCCTGATGTCAAACGAACAAGGACGTATTTACCTTCTTTACCAAGTAATTGTGCAGAAGCACCGGCTGAACGAGCAAGTTGTCCACCCTTACCTGGTTTTAATTCGACATTATGAATAATTGTACCAACTGGGATATCTTGAAGAGCTAATGCGTTACCAACCTTGATATCTGCTTCTTTACCAGATTGAACCATCATGCCAACTTCTAATCCTTTAGGAGCAATGATGTATGATTTGATACCATCAGTATATTGTAATAATGCAATATTAGCTGAACGGTTTGGATCATATTCAATTGCTTTAACAGTTGCTGTTACATTGTCTTTAACACGCTTGAAATCGATCAAACGGTATTGACGTTTATGACCACCACCACGGTGACGAACAGTAATGCGACCATAGTTATTACGGCCGGCAGTTCTGCTTTTTGATTCTAGTAATGATTTTTCAGGAGTTGATTTAGTAATTTCTGAGAAATCAGAACCAGTCATATTACGACGACCGTTAGTGGTTGGTTTGAATTTTTTAATTCCCACGTTGTTTTCCTCCTAGTTTACAAAATTTTAGATTATTCTTCGAATAATTGGATTTCTTTTGAGTCGGCAGTTAAAGTAACAATTGCTTTACGGCGTTTTTTAGTATAACCAGCATAGCGACCTTGACGTTTTAACTTACCTTTAACATTCATGATATTTACTTTTACAACTTTAACGCCAAAAATATCTTCAATAGCTTTTTTGACTTCAATTTTAGTTGCACGAGTATCAACGTCGAATGTGTAAACTTTGTTAGCCATTCTATCCATTGCTGCTTCGGTGATGACTGGGCGTAAGATAATATCTCTTGATTCCATTATGAAAGAGCCTCCTCTACTTGAGAAAGAGCTGCTTGAGTCATGACTAATTTATCATTGTTGATAACGTCAAGAACGTTAACACCTTTAGCTTCTACTACTGTAACATTTTGTAAGTTACGAGCTGCTAAAGCAACGAAATCATTGCCAGGTTCAAGAACTATTAATACTTTTTTGTTGATATCTAAGTTACTTAAAACTTCTTTGAAAGTTTTTGTCTTTGGTTGTTCGAAGCTAAGTGCATCGACCATAACCACGCTGTTATCCAATACTTTTTGTGAAAGTACTGATTTAAGAGCTAAACGGCGAACTTTTTTAGGTAATTTGTAACTGTATGAACGAGGAGTAGGGCCAAATACGACACCACCACCACGCCATTGTGGGCTACGGATAGATCCTTGACGAGCACGACCTGTACCTTTTTGGCGCCATGGTTTTCTACCACCACCTGAAACTGCACTTTTGTTTTTAACTGAATGAGTTCCTTGACGTAATGATGCACGTTGCATGATTACGGCGTCAAAAATGACATTGTCGTTAGGTTCGATTCCAAAAATAGCGTCGTTTAATTCAACTTCACCATTTTTAGTACCATCTTGTTTTAATAATGCGACTGTTGGCATTTTGAAATTCCTCCTTCCTGTTATTTAGCGTCTTTTGTGACGTTTTTAATTGTAACTAATGTTTTGTTTGCGCCTGGTACGTTACCTTTAATCAAGATAACATTACTATCAACGTCAACACGAATAATTTCCAAGTTTTGGACAGTTACGCGTTTGCCACCCATGCGACCTGGTAATCTCTTACCTTTGAATACACGGTTAATAACGGCACCCATTGAACCAGGACGACGATGATAACGAGAACCATGAGTCATAGGACCTCGTGATTGTCCCCAACGTTTGATATTTCCTTGGAAACCATGTCCCTTAGACGTACCCGTAACGTTAACGATATCGCCAGCTGAGAATGTATCAACTTTAATTTCGTCACCTACGTTATATTCTCCAAGCTCAACATCGTTAATTTCACGAACGAAGCGCTTAGGAGTAGTATTTGCTTTTGCTGCATGACCTTTAGCAGGTTTGTTTGTTAATACTTCGCGCATGTCTTGGTAACCTAATTGAATTGCTTCGTAACCATCGTTTTCAATTGTTTTCAATTGTAAAACAACGTTTGGCGTAGATTCAATCACTGTAACTGGTACCAATTCACCATTTTCAGTAAAAACTTGTGTCATACCTACTTTTTTTCCTAAGATTCCTTTTGTAGTCATGAGTACACCTCCAATATGTTTGTATTTTTATTTTTGTAACTCTGTTTTATAATTTGATTTCAATATCAACGCCACTAGGTAAGTCAAGTTTCATCAATGAATCAACTGTCTTAGGTGTTGGGTTAACGATATCAATCAAACGTTTATGTGTAAGCATTTCGAATTGTTCACGTGAATCTTTATGCTTATGTGGTGAACGTAAAACTGTGTATAATGTACGTTCTGTTGGCAATGGAATTGGTCCAGAAATTGTTGCCCCTGTTCTTTTTGCAGTTTCAACAATCTTGTCAGCAGATTGGTCTAAAATACGGTGTTCGTAAGCTTTTAAGCGAATACGAATTTTTTGTTTTGCCATTTTGTTCCCTCCTTCGTCTATTTTAAAAATAAGACTAGCTCCGTGTAAGTGACCGACACACCTTGCGTGGCAAAGCTGCCGGGCGTGTCGCAATCTTTCACATCTTAGCTCATTCTATGAAACCCTATCGCAGGGCGTAATACGCCATCTGTTTTTGGGTACTTATCTATACTACTAGAGATAAAGCCTTATGGCAAGTGCTTTCTTATTTTTTTTCAAAGTTTCTCATTATATAATCATAATTAACATTTTTAAAACTTTTTTTATTTTCCAAATGTTATTTTACCACAAAAAAAGAAGCTATCAACAAGTGATAACTTCTTTTATAATTCAGACCAACTAATTAATCAGTAGCTGTTCCGTTTTTCTTCATAATTTCTTCTTGGATTGATTTTGGTACAGCTTCGTAATGATCAAATGTCATTGTGAATGTACCACGTCCTTGTGTAGAAGAACGTAAAGTAGTTGCGTAACCGAACATACCTGAAAGAGGAACCATTGCGTTAACAACTTGTGCATTTCCGCGAGCTTCCATACCTTCAACACGTCCACGACGAGCAGTTACATGTCCCATAACATCACCTAAGTAATCTTCAGGAGCGACAACTTCAACTTTCATCATTGGTTCAAGAATAACAGCACCAGCACTCTTAGCAGCTTTTCTCAATGCCATTGAGGCAGCTACCTTAAATGCTGATTCGTTAGAATCGACATCATGATATGATCCATCATATAACTTAGCTTTAACATCAATAAGTGGGTAGCCTGCAAGAACACCATTTTGCATAGCTTCTCTCAAACCTTGTTCAACTGAAGGAATATATTCACGAGGAACAACCCCACCGACGATAGCGTCTTCGAATGCGAAACCGCCACCCTCTTCATTAGGTGAGAATTCAACTGTAACATCACCATATTGACCTTTACCACCAGATTGACGAACGAATTTACCTTGTGCAGAAACAGTTTTTGTAAATGTTTCACGGTAGGCAACTTGTGGTTCACCAACAGTAGCTTCAACGTTAAATTCACGTCTCATACGATCAACGATGATATCCAAATGCAATTCACCCATCCCAGCGATTAAAGTTTCACCAGTTTCAGGGTTAGTTTCAGCCTTGAATGAAGGATCTTCTTCTGCTAGTTTTTGTAAACCGATATCCATCTTATCTTGATCAGCTTTTGTTTTTGGTTCGATAGATACTTGGATAACTGGTTCAGGGAATTCCATTGATTCAAGGATTAATGGATGTTTTTCATCCGTTAATGAATCACCAGTTGTCGTATTTTTCAAACCAATAGCAGCAGCAATATCACCAGAGAATACTTCAGGAATTTCATTACGGTGATTTGAATGCATTTGAAGGATACGACCAACACGTTCACGCGTGTCTTTAGTAGAGTTCAAGACATAAGAACCAGCTTGTAATGTACCTGAGTAAACACGGAAGAATGTTAAACGACCAACGAAGGGATCCGTTGCAATTTTAAATGCTAAAGCAGCGAAATCTTTGTCATCACCGGCTGTGATTTCAACTTCTTCATCTGTTTTAGGATCTACTGCGTTATAAGGTTTAACATCTAAAGGAGATGGTAAGAAATCATTAACAGCATCCAACATCATTTGAACACCCTTGTTTTTAAATGCTGAACCAGCAAGAACTGGGTACATTTCAAGATTTAATGTTGCTTTACGGATAGCAGCTTTGATTTCATCTTTAGTAATTTCCACACCATCAAGATATTTTTCCATAAGCTTTTCATCAACATCAGCAACGGCTTCAACTAAAGCTTCGCGACGTTTTGTAGCTTCTTCTAAATATTCTTCAGGAACGTCAATACTTTCCCATGTAGCACCTAAATCTTCGTTATCATATAAATCGGCTTTCATTTCGATTAAATCAATAACACCTTCAAAATCATCTTCAGCACCAATTGGCATTTGGATAGGAACAGCATTTACTTGAAGACGATCTTTGATTGTGCCTACTGAGTAATCAAAATTAGCACCCATTTTATCCATCTTATTGATGAAAACGATACGAGGAACTGAATATGTTGTAGCTTGACGCCAAACGTTTTCAGTTTGTGGTTCAACACCAGATTGACCATCTAAAACAACAACGGCTCCATCTAAGACACGAAGTGAACGTTCAACTTCAATAGTGAAATCCACATGTCCTGGAGTATCGATGATATTAATACGATGTTCTTTCCATTCAGCAGTTGTTGCAGCTGATGTGATTGTGATACCACGTTCTTGTTCTTGTTCCATCCAATCCATTTGTGAAGCTCCTTCATGAGTTTCACCAATTTTATGAATTTTACCAGTATAGTATAAAATACGTTCAGTAGTTGTTGTCTTACCAGCATCGATATGAGCAACAATCCCGATATTACGCGTTTTTTCTAGTGGGAATTCGCGTTTATTTGCCATTTTGTAGTATCTCCTTTCGATTCTAAAATAGATTCAAAAAAATGACTACTATATCGATTATCAAAATCATATAATAGCCATTCTTTTATAAAATTACCAGCGGTAATGTGCGAATGCTTTATTAGCGTCAGCCATTTTATGTGTATCTTCACGTTTCTTAACTGATGCACCAGTATTGTTTGCTGCATCCATGATTTCTTTAGCTAAACGTTCTGGCATAGTATGTTCCCCACGTAAACGTGCGTAACTTACTAACCAACGTAAACCTAAAGTTGAACGACGATCAGGGCGAACTTCAATTGGCACTTGGTAGTTAGAACCACCGACACGGCGAGCTTTAACTTCAAGTACAGGCATGATGTTTTTCATAGCTTCATCAAAAACTTCATTAGGTTCGTTTCCTGTTTGTTCTTTAATCATTTCGAATGCATCATACAAGATCTTTGATGCAGTACCACGACGACCATCTAACATTAAACGGTTGATTAAACGTGTTACTAATTTAGAATTGTAAATTGGATCAGGCAATACTTCTCGTTTTGGAGCTGGGCCTTTTCTTGGCATCTAAATAACCTCCTTAGATTCTATTTTTATTAGAATAACTTTATTCTTATTTAGGTCTCTTTGCGCCGTATTTTGAACGACTTTGTTTACGATCAGCAACACCGGCTGTATCAAGAGCACCACGGATAACATGGTAACGTACCCCAGGTAAATCTTTTACACGGCCACCACGAATAAGAACAACACTATGTTCTTGCAAGTTATGTCCAATACCAGGAATGTAAGCTGTAACTTCAAGTAAGTTAGATAAACGCACACGCGCATATTTACGTAAAGCAGAGTTAGGCTTTTTAGGTGTCATTGTTCCGACACGAGTAGCAACCCCACGTTTTTGTGGTGCAGGATTATCTGTTTGAACTTTTTTGTAACTGTTATACCCGAAGTTTAATGCGGGTGCACCAGATTTTGAACCTTTAGAATTACGACCTTTACGAACTAATTGATTAATTGTTGGCATCTAAAGTTTCCTCCTTCCTTATTATAGGTTAATTGTTTTTTAAGTCCACACATCCAGGTGGTTCATTTTTTAATAATAAAAAATAACGTCCTAGACGTCTGTCTTATAATGCGCTGCTGTTATACAGAATCTCAACTATGTAGATGAATTAACTGTTCACAAAAAGCACCTTACACAGAATATCACGGTATTTAATATACGTCAATGGTATTTACACTAAAAAGCGTATTTTTTAATAGGAGGATTTAAATTATGTTAATTAGTTATTTATTTTTACTAGGTGCTTGCCTAGGTTCATTCATCACCTGCATTGCCACACGCTGTGCATTGAATCAGAATCAATTCAACAAAAGATCAATCTGCGACTATTGTGGTACAAAAATACCTTGGTTTGATCTAATTCCTATCTACGCTTATCTTAGATTACACGGACACTGTCGATTCTGCAAGGGAGAATTCCCAGCCTATTCATTTATTTTTGAATGTAGTTTGGCCGCCATGTTGCCCTTATCTTTCACTCAACTATCTCTTTTTGAATTTCTATTACTTATAACGTTCTTATTTTATTTAACTTTTCTATCAGCTATGGATTTCACTAACCGACTGATTTCTGGTCGCTTAACTATCGGTGGTGGAATACTATTCATCCTGTGGCATTATCTGTTATTTGGGTTTCCAGACTCACTAATAGCAATTAGCTTATTCAGTCTGTTTCTATTTGTCTTATGTTTTCAACAAAAGCTCGGCCTTGGCGATTTTATTTTACTGATTATCATTCAACTAACATTTGGTGTTCATTTTTGTTTGATTGCCACTCTTTTTGCTTGTATCAGCTCACTTATCTACTTTTTTACTGTAAAACAGAGTCGATATCAATTTTTCCCATTTGTCCCACATATAACGTTTGGCGTTTATATTACTATTGCGTTATCTTTCTTCATATAAATAAAAAAGCTAAGCAAATTTGCTTAGCTTTTACTTTAATCTTCGATTGCGTCATTCAAATGACCATAATTGAATAGAATATTTAAGATAACAGCCGACAGACTACCGACAACAAGTCCATTACCAAAAATGGTCTGGATTGTTAAGGGTAATGCTTGGAGTAATGCTGGTTGTACTGTTACACCAAGTCCTAAGCTGACCGAAATACCGATAATTAATAAATTACTATTACTACCTTCAACTTCGCGCAACATTTTAATACCTTGTGCACCAACCATACCGAACATAACTAACATAGCACCACCTAAAACGGCTGCTGGAATGACAGTTGCTGCTGCACCAATTTTAGGAAGTAACCCTAAAGCAATTAAAAAGAACGCTGAAAAATAAACAGGTTTCTTCGTTTTAATTCCTGATAGTTGCACAATTCCAACATTTTGTGAAAATGTCGAGTATGGGAACGTATTAAAGATACCACCTAAAACAGCTGCGATACCTTCAGCACGGTACCCTTTTTTTAAATCATCTTTTCTGATTGGACGACCAACGATATCTCCCAGCGCAAAAAATACACCAGTTGATTCAATCATAGTTGTTAACGCTGCTAATATCATAGTCACAATTGATGACCATTCAAATTTAGGGGCAGCAAACATAAAAACATGGGGTAATTGAAACCAATTAGCTTGGCTAACTGGGTCTAATGTTACTTTTCCCATAAATGAGGCAACGACCACACCAACTAAAATACCAATTAAGATACCCACTTGTTGAATGAATCCGCGGCCCCAAATGTTCAAGCCTAAAATAACGGCAATGGTTACACCTGCAACTATTAAGTTAGGGATACTACCAAATGATTTGGCTGTCACATCCCCACCGCCCATGTTGGTAAAGGCAACTGGAATTAACGTTAATCCGATTAACGTAATTAATGATCCTGTCACTACTGGTGGGAAGAATTTTCTAATGTTTGCAAAGAATCCCGAAATTAGAAATATAAAAATACCAGCAGCAATAATTGATCCATACATTGTTCCTAATCCAAAATGTTTTCCTACTGCAGTCAATGGTGCAACGTATTCAATCGCGCACCCAAGTACTACAGGTAAACCAATGCCAGTAAAACGTGTGCGTTTCAATTGTAATAATGTTGCAATCCCACACATGAAAATATCCATCGAAACTAAATAAGTAATTTGTTTTGTACTAAACCCAAGTGCAGCCCCAACTAATAATGGTACCAAAATGTCGCCTGAATACATGGCTAATAAATGCTGTAATCCTAATATTGCTGCTCTAAAATTTGATAAATTAGATTCATCCAAACTACTATTTTCTAATTCCGTGCTATTCTTCATTTGATCCTCCACATTATCTTTCACACTAATAAGTCGGATTTTCTATGGATTTCATGCCTAATACATGCTTGCTTTAACTCACATATAGTCCGGAATTTACGGCTCCGGGTAGAAACTAGCATCCATATCATGACATTATATAGGTGATCAGTATTTTTTATTGTATGACAATATTAACACAGTCTATTTACCCATACAATGGTTTGCGGACGTTATTAAAATGTAAGCGTTAATTGTTCGCTAATAAAGCACAAAAAAAAGAACAACTCTTAAATTAATAAGAATTGTTCTTTTTTAGCTATGACGTTAATCGTTCACGCTAGCTTCTTCTTCTTTCATTCGTTTCTCAATATCTGAGATTGAATAAACATTAGCTGAAATTGAACCTGTTTCTTTTGGTTTAATTTGACGGTAATCTGGCATACCAGTACCGGCAGGAATAATCTTACCAATAATAACATTTTCTTTCAGACCAATTAATGGATCATTCTTACCGCGAATAGCAGCATCCGTAAGAACACGAGTTGTTTCTTGGAATGATGCAGCTGATAAGAAACTGTTTGTTTCTAGAGATGCTTTAGTGATACCAAGTAAGACAGGACGTGAAGTAGCTGGAATGCCACCTTTGATCAATGTCTTATAGTTATCTTCTTTAAGATCCATGATATCCATTAAAGTACCTGGTAATACATTTGTGTCACCGGGATCCATAACGCGAACCTTACGTAACATTTGACGAGACATAACCTCCACATGCTTATCAGAGATTTCTACCCCTTGCATACGATATACTTTTTGAACTTCACGAAGAATATAATTCTCCGTAGAAAGAACATCACGAACTTGAATTAATTGTTTAGGATCAATTGAACCAACTGTTAGTGCTTCACCACGATGAATTTTATCACCTTCGGCAACTTTAAGAACAGCAGTATAAGGTAAACTATATGTTCGTGTATCAGTTTCACCTTTAACTGTTACTTCTTTAGTACGTTCAGCAGGATTTTCTTCAATTGCTTCAATCATACCTGTTACTTCTGTAATTTCAGCACGACCTTTAGGATTACGTGCTTCGAAGATTTCTTGAACACGAGGTAACCCTTGTGTAATATCATCTCCAGCAACCCCACCAGTATGGAAAGTACGCATTGTTAATTGAGTTCCGGGTTCACCGATTGATTGAGCAGCAACAGTACCAACTGCTTCACCAACTTCAACCTGATCACCAGTAGCCATATTACGACCATAACAATGTTCACAAACCCCATGCTTAGTGTTACATGTAAATGCTGAGCGGATAGTTACTTGTTCGATTCCAGCAGCGATAATTGCTTGCGCTTTGCTTTCTTCGATCATTTCGTTTGAAGCGACAATAACTTCACCAGTTTCAGGATTTTTAACGGTCTTCATTGCATAACGACCTAAGATACGGTCATACAATGGTTCGATCATTTCATTTCCTTCTTTAATAGCTGATACATCTAAGCCACGATCAGTGAAACAATCTTTCTCACGAATAATAACATCTTGAGCAACATCAACAAGTCGACGAGTCAAGTATCCAGAATCGGCAGTCTTCAAGGCCGTATCAGTCATACCTTTACGAGCCCCATGAGTTGAAATAAACATTTCCAACACTGACAAACCTTCACGGAAGTTAGAAATAATAGGTAATTCCATTGTTTTACCATTAGGAGCTGCCATCAAACCACGCATACCAGCTAATTGAGTAAAGTTAGAAATATTACCACGGGCTCCAGAATCACTCATCATTTGAATAGGATTTTGTGTGCCCAATGCTTCCATTAGTTTTTGTTGAATATCATCTTTTGCTTGTGTCCAGATAGCAATAACACGTTCATAACGTTCATCTTCTGTAATCAAACCTCGACGGAATTGTTTTGCAACTAAAGCAACTTGTTTATGAGCTTCTTCAATAATTGCAGGTTTTTCCTTTAAGTCAGTTACATCAGAAATACCAACTGTAATACCAGCATGTGTTGATTGATCATAACCTAAGTTTTTAAGACGATCTAACATCTTAGACGTTTCAGTTACTTTAAATCGTTTATAAACTTCAGAAATGATATCACTCAAGAATCCTTTTTTGAAAGGTAAAATAATTTCTTGTGCTTTAATAACATCACCAATATTTTGACCAGGTTCAACAAAATATTTGTCGGCTGTTTTATTAATTAAGTTATCATTCTTAGGTTCATTAATGTAGGCAAATTCATTAGGTAAAATTTCATTAAAGATTGCTTTACCAACAGTTGTTATCATAATGCGTTCTTTTTGCCAATCTGTAAATGGTTTACCTTCAGCAGCTAATGTTGCTGTTTGTAATCCAATACGAGTGTGCAAATGAACGTAACCATTACGGTAAGCCATTACAGCTTCGTTAGCATCTTTAAAGATCATACCTTCGCCTTCGCGGCCAGCTTCTTCCATTGTAAGGTAGTAGTTACCTAAAACCATATCTTGAGAAGGTGTTACAACTGGTTTACCATCTTTAGGTGCCAAGATATGATGAGCAGCTAACATAAGCAAACGAGCTTCTGCTTGTGCTTCATCAGATAAAGGTACATGGATAGCCATTTGATCTCCATCAAAATCAGCATTGTAAGCTTCACAAGCTAAGGGATGAAGACGAATTGCTTTACCATCAACTAAAATTGGTTCGAAAGCTTGAATACCAAGACGATGAAGTGTTGGTGCGCGGTTAAGGAGAACTGGATGTTCAACAATAACTTCTTCTAAAACATCCCAGATATCTTCATCGCGACGATCAAGTTTACGTTTAGCATTTTTAATATTTGAAGCCATTTCACGTTTAACAAGTTCTTTCATCATAAATGGTTTGAATAATTCCAAAGCCATTTCACGAGGAATACCACATTGATTCATTTGTAACGTTGGTCCAACAGCAATAACTGAACGGCCTGAATAATCAACACGTTTTCCAAGTAAATTTTGACGGAAACGTCCTTGTTTACCTTTCAACATATGTGAAAGAGATTTCAATGGTCGGTTACCAGGTCCAGTAACTGGACGGCCACGACGACCATTATCAATCAATGCATCAACAGCTTCTTGTAACATACGTTTTTCATTTTGAACAATAATACCAGGAGCGTTCAAATCTAATAAACGTTTTAGTCGGTTATTTCGGTTAATAACCCGTCTGTATAAATCATTCAAATCAGAAGTGGCAAAACGGCCACCTTCTAATTGAACCATTGGACGTAAGTCAGGTGGAATAATAGGAACAGCATCCATAACCATCCATGCAGGTTCATTTTCAGAAAGTAAGAATGCTTCTAAAATGTCCAAACGACGAACAGCACGTGTTCTCTTTTGGCCAGTAGCATCTTTCAATTCTTCTTTTAATTCTTCAGATTCACCAGCAAGATTAACATCACGTAATAAATGACGAATAGCGTCAGCACCCATTCCAGCTTCGAATTCAGTCCCGTATTCTTCACGTTTTTCACGATATTCACGTTCTGTTAATAACTGTTTCTTTTCAAGAGGTGTGTTACCAGGTTCAGTAACAACGTAAGAAGCAAAGTAGATAACTTCTTCCAAAGCACGAGGACTCATGTCTAAGACAAGACCCATACGACTTGGAATTCCTTTAAAGTACCAGATATGTGTAACTGGTGCAGCTAATTCAATATGACCCATACGTTCGCGACGTACTTTAGAACGAGTAACTTCAACACCACAACGATCACAGACGATACCTTTATAGCGAATACGTTTGTATTTACCACAGGCACATTCCCAATCTTTTGTTGGTCCAAAAATACGTTCATCGAATAGTCCGTCTTTTTCAGGTTTTAATGTACGATAATTGATTGTTTCGGGCTTTTTAACTTCACCATATGACCAGCTTCTAATCTTATCAGAAGATGCTAAGCCAATTTGCATGCTATCAAATTTATTGACATCGATCAAAGGACCGACCTCCCTTTAGTTTTATAGTGTGTTGGATTTCTCAAACTAAGCATTAGCTTCATCCACACAAATTTGAGTTCAGTAACTAAGCCAAAATTATTCTTTGTTCATTTCAGCAGCCATTTTTTCGGCTTCTTCTTTAGCTTTTTTCTCTTTTTGTTCATTAGCTAATTTGCTTAACGCATCCACATTAACGATATCATCATCGTCATCATCCATGTCACGTAATTCAATTTCAGTCTTTTTAGCATCAAGTACTTTCATATCTAATCCTAATGACTGTAATTCTTTAACAAGAACACGGAATGATTCAGGAACACCTGGTTTAGGAATTGGTTCGCCTTTGACAATTGCTTCGTATGTTTTCACACGACCCACAACATCATCAGATTTATACGTTAAAATTTCTTGTAACGTGTAAGCAGCACCATAAGCCTCAAGTGCCCAAACTTCCATTTCACCAAAACGTTGTCCACCAAATTGTGCTTTACCACCTAATGGTTGTTGCGTTACTAATGAGTATGGTCCTATTGAACGAGCATGGATTTTATCATCAACCATGTGAGCAAGTTTCATATAGTACATAACACCTACAGAAACACGGTTATCAAATGCATCACCTGTACGTCCATCATATAAGATTGTCTTACCATCATCTGAAATTCCAGCTTCTTTAAAGACATTCCAGATATCTGAATCGCGAGCACCATCAAAAACTGGTGTTGCAACATGGATACCTAATTTACGAGCAGCCATACCTAAATGAAGATCTAAAACTTGTCCAATATTCATACGAGAAGGAACACCCATGGGATTCAAAAGAATATCAACTGGTGTACCATCTGGCATGTAAGGCATATCTTCAGAAGGGACAACGATTGAAACAACCCCTTTGTTACCATGACGTCCAGCCATCTTATCACCCACACGTAACTTACGTTTTTGTGCAATGTAGATACGAACCATCATATTAACACCAGGACTTAATTCATCCCCTGCTTCACGAGTAAAGATTTTAACATCTTGAACAATACCGCCACCACCATGAGGAACTTTCAATGAAGTATCGCGTACTTCACGAGCCTTTTCTCCAAAGATAGCATGTAATAAACGTTCTTCAGCAGATAATTCAGTAACCCCTTTAGGTGTTACTTTACCAACTAAGATATCACCATCATTAACTTCAGCACCAATACGGACGATACCAAATTCATCAAGATCTTTTAATGAATCTTCACCAACATTAGGAATTTCACGAGTAATTTCTTCAGGTCCTAATTTTGTATCACGTGCTTCTGATTCAAATTCTTCAATATGAATTGATGTGTAGACATCATCACGAACAAGACGTTCGTTAATGATAACAGCATCTTCAAAGTTATAACCATTCCAAGTCATAAAGGCAACTAATGGGTTTTGGCCTAAAGCTAATTCCCCATTTTCCATTGAAGGACCATCAGCTAAAATTTCATCAGCATCAACATGATCGTTTACACGAACAATTGGACGTTGATTGTAGTTTTTACCACCATTTGAACGATGGAATTTCATTAATTTGTATTTATCTAAAGCGCCATCTTCACGACGAACACGAATTTCACGTGCATCAACGTATTCAACAGTACCTTCGTTTTTGTTAATTAAAGCGACACCAGAATCATGAGCTGCCTTATATTCAATACCTGTACCAACAAGTGGTGAATGAGGATTGATTAAAGGAACAGCTTGACGTTGCATATTGGCACCCATCAAGGCACGGTTAGAATCATCATTTTCCAAGAAAGGAATACATGCTGTAGCAACAGCCACAACTTGTTTAGGTGAAACATCCATGTAATCGACTTTATCAATACCGATTTCGATATTTTCTGAACGATTACGAGCCATAACGAGTTCATTTACAAATGAATCATCTTCATTTAATGGTGAGTTAGCCTGTGCAATAACATAGTTATCTTCTTCATCAGCAGTCAAGTAATCGATTTTATCAGTTACTTGATGTGATTCCCAGCTCACACGACGATAAGGTGTTTCAATAAAACCATATCGGTTAACACGTGCATAACTTGATAAACTATTAATCAAACCAATGTTAGGTCCTTCAGGCGTTTCAATTGGACACATACGACCGTAATGCGTGTAATGAACATCACGAACTTCATATCCAGCACGATCACGAGTCAAACCACCAGGTCCTAAGGCAGAAAGACGACGTTTATGTGTCAATTCACCAAGTGGATTAGTTTGATCCATGAATTGTGATAATTGAGATGAACCAAAGAATTCTTTAATAGAAGCCACAACAGGACGAATGTTAATCAATTGTTGTGGTGTAACAGTTGTTGTATCTTGAATTGACATACGTTCACGTACAACACGTTCCATACGTGATAAACCAATTCTAAATTGATTTTGTAGTAATTCACCAACTGAACGAATACGACGGTTACCTAAATGATCAATATCATCCACAGAACCAATATTTTCTTTTAAATTAAAGAAATAGTTCATTGAAGCAATAATATCAGCAGGTACAATATGTTTGTATTGTAAGTCAATATTGCCATTACCAATCATTGGCATCTCACGTTCTGGGTCTACTTGAGAATAAACCTTAACGATTTGAAGTACCATAGGTTCAGTAACAACACCATCTTCTGATGGGTGGTATGTGACCGTCTTGAAATCTTGACGATCAAGATATGGTGCTAAAGTTTCCATAACTTGTTTATCAATTACGGTATCTTTTTGTGCAAGTACTTCACCAGTATCTGGATCAGCCAATGTTTCAGCTAATGTTTGGTTCAATAAACGTGTTTTCAAGCTTAATTTTTTATTAATTTTGTAACGACCAACTGGAGCTAAGTCGTAACGTTTTGGATCAAAGAAACGAGCTGTCAATAAACTACGTGAGCTATCAGCTGTTTTAGGTTCGCCGGGACGTAGACGTTCATAAACATCTTTTAAAGATTCTTCAACACGTGAATCATCCGTATTTTTATGAACATCTTTTTCAAGTGTTAGCATTAAGCTATCATTGTTACCCAACATTTCAATAATTTCATCATCAGAACCAAATCCTAAAGCGCGGACCAATTCAGTTAATGGAATTTTACGTGTACGATCAATACGTACATATGAAATATTTTTAGCATCTGATTCATATTCTAACCATGCACCACGGTTAGGAATAACAGTTGTGCCATATGTTTCACGGCCATTTTTATCTAATGAACCATTGTAGTAAACCCCTGGTGAACGAACTAATTGAGAAACAATAACTCGTTCAGCACCATTAATGATAAATGTTCCTTGTTCTGTCATTAATGGGAAATCACCAAAGAAAACATCTTGAGATTTAATTTCGCCAGTTTCATGGTTAGTTAAACGTAATGTAACATGTAATGGAGCCGAATAGTTCGCATCATGTGCGCGTGCTTCATCTACAGTGTATTTAGGTTCTAATAATTGGTAATCAACAAATTCTAATGATAAGTTACCAGCAAAATCGTCAATTGGCATGATGTCTTCAAACATTTCACGAAGACCTTCATCCAAGAACCATTGGTAAGAGTCACTTTGAATTTCGATTAAATTAGGTAAATCTAAAACTTCTTTGATACGTGCGTAACTTCTACGTGTACTGTGTTTACCGTAGTTTACTAAATGTCCAGCCAAATTAGTCACCTCTCAAATTTATTCTGTAAACCTGCCAAAGTCCGATGATTTTATATTACAGTTTGATTACAAATTGCATACTAGACGAAAAAATCGGTTTTTTTGGCAAAAGAAAAAACAAAAACAGTTTATTTATTTTTAAATAATCACCATTTTTGTCTCTCTATAAGGCTTCTTACGGACAATAGATCGTAATCAGCTATAAAAATTCACAGTATTATACATTTAATTATCATATACGCTATTGAATCGGATGTCAACAGTTCGTGCTCATTAAGTCATCGTCACAAATTCTTCAGCACTCGTTGGGTGAATAGCAACTGTATCATCGAAATCTTTTTTAGTTGCGCCCATTTTAATTGCTACTGCAAATCCTTGTAGCATTTCGTCCATGCCTTCTCCAACACCATGTAATCCAACAATTCGTTCATCTTTACCAACCGTAATTAACTTCAGGTTTTCCTTCACCTTACTATCACCTAAACTATAACGCATTGGTGTAAATGATGATCGATAAATTTTTAGATTTTCTTGACCATATTCTAAAGTTGCTTCAGCTTCAGTTAAACCAATCGTTCCAGCAACTGGATGTGAGAATACCACTGTGGGTACCAATTTATAATCTAAATGTTCCGTAGGTTTATTATTAAACACACGCTCCATTAATCTTCGGCTAGCTGCAATTGCAACAGGTGTTAAGTCAAGTTTACCAATAACATCCCCAGTCGCATAAATACCAGCAACTGATGTATTTTGATACTCGTCGACCACAATAGTACCATTATCATTTAATTTAATATTTGTGGCAGAAATATTCATTTTATCGGTAACTGGTCGGCGGCCAACCGCCCAAATAACACAATCTACGACCAATGAGTCATCATTGGTAATAACTTCATATTTACCATCACTTCGCCGTTTCAACTCTGTCACCTTTGAGTTAAAACTAATATCAATTCCATTTTCTATATACGTTTCTGTTACATTTGTTGAAATTAATTCATCAAAATTAGGTAACAACGTGTCGTATTTTGCATACATGTGAACTTTTGACCCTAGTGCATTCAACGTTCCAGCAAGTTCAGTACCAATATAACCGTTTCCGATAACCGCAACTTTAGCAGGTAATTCTTTCAAATCATCAAAGAATTGATTAGATTCAATCCCATACGTTGCGCCAGGAATGTCGGGTATATTGGGTGTTCCACCAGTTGCAATTAGTATGTGCTCTGAGACATATTTTGAGCCATTAACTTCAACTGTTTGATTATCAATAAATTTTGCATAGCCTTTAATGACTTGTACCTGATTTTTATCTAAATTTCTGAAATATGCGCCATGTAATCGTTCAATATATGCAGAACGGTTAGCAACTAATTTTTCAAAATCAAGTTGCGGCTGTTGTTTAGTAAACCCATAATCAGTAGCTAAATCAAAATCTTGTGCTAACGCTGCTGCAGACCACATAATCTTTTTAGGTACACATCCAACGTTGACACAAGTTCCACCAATTTCATTTCCTTCTATTAAAATTACTTTTTTTCCAAAAGAACCAGCTCGATTTGCTGCTGCAATTCCAGCAGAGCCTCCACCAATTACAATAAGATCTATTTTTTCCATAGATAACACTCCTTTTCTAGTGATAAAAAAGGTGCAACTACATGAATAGTTACACCTTTTTAAGTTTACTTCACTGCTACTTTAGTTTTTGATTCTTTAATCGTTACTTTGATAACACCTTTTACAGCACCAATTGTAATATTATCATTATCTTTTATTTGACCAGAAAGAAGAATATCACTTAGACGGTCCTCAACTTCTGTTTGTAATGCACGACGAATGGGTCTAGCACCATATTCTGGATCAAACCCTGCCTTAGCAATCACATCAATTGCTGCAGGTGATATTTTAACCTTAATATCTTGTTCCTTCAACCTATCAATAACTTCTTTAGTCATCAATTTCACAATCTCATGTAATTCAACTTTAGTTAATGAATGGAATATAATTGATTCATCAATTCGGTTTAAAAATTCTGGACGAAAGGCTTTTTTAAGAGCCGCGCGAATTTTTCCAGACATTGCCTTATATTCATCTTTTTCAGATTCTACACCAAATCCAACAAACTTCTCATCACGAACGGCAGTTGCACCTAAGTTAGATGTCATAATGATAATTGTATTTCTAAAATCAATACGACGTCCTTTAGAATCTGTTAAGTATCCATCATCTAACACTTGAAGTAAAATATTAAAAACATCAGGATGCGCTTTTTCAACTTCATCCAAGAGAACAACAGAATATGGTGTCTGACGAACTTTTTCAGTCAATTGTCCACCTTCATCATATCCAACGTAACCTGGTGGCGATCCAATCAAGCGACTTGTACTATATTTTTCCATATATTCCGACATATCCACTCGAATCATTGCTTCTTCAGAGCCAAACATAGCTTCAGCAAGTGCCTTAGCTAATTCAGTTTTACCAACACCCGTTGGCCCAAGGAACATGAATGAACCAATTGGTCTTGCTGGATTTTTCAATCCGCTTCTAGCACGTCGAATAGCCTTTGCAATTGAGCTAACTGCCTCATTTTGACCAATAACACGTTTATGCAAAATGTCTTCAAGATGAATTAAGCGATCACTTTCACTTTTATTCAATTGTTGTACTGGAACACCTGTCCAATCAGAAACAATTCCTGCAATTTCTTCGCTAGTTACCTTTATATCATAATGTTCTGCACTAGACTTAACGGCAGCATTTTTTTCGGCTTCTAAATCTTCAACCTGCTTTTTAACACGCATTTCTTTTGTACGAATACCCGCAGCTAATTCAAAATCTTGCTGACTAACTGCATCATCTTTTTGTTGACGCAATTCGTCAAGTTGATCTTGTTTTTTACTTAATTTTGATTTAGTCCTTGGGCGCTCAATACGAACCTGAGCAGCGGCTTCATCCATTAAATCAATCGCCTTATCAGGTAGGAATCGATCAGTAATATATCGATTACCCATTTCTACTGCTGCTTCAATTGCATCATCGGTAATTTGCACGCGATGATGTGCCTCATATTTAGGTCGGAGTCCCTTTAAAATATCAACAGTCTGTGCTTCTGTTGGTTCTTTGATTGTGATTGTCGCAAAACGTCGTTCCAAAGCAGCATCAGATTCAATGTATTTTTGATACTCATCTAATGTCGTTGCACCAATAACTTGAACTTCACCACGAGCCAATGCAGGTTTTAATATATTAGATGCATCTATTGCACCTTCTGCACCCCCTGCACCAATTAACGTGTGTAATTCATCAATAAATAAAATAACATCTTTAGTCGTGTATACTTCTTTCAATATTTTCTTTAACCGATCTTCAAATTCACCACGATATTTTGTTCCCGCAACTAATGATCCCATATCAAGCATCATTAATCGTTTTCCAATCATGTCTTCAGGAACGTTTCCGTCAACTAATCGTTGAGCAAACCCCTCAGCGATTGCAGTCTTACCAACACCAGGTTCACCAATTAACACTGGATTATTCTTAGTTCGACGACTCAATACTTGAGTTAATCTTTTCACTTCAGAATCTCGACCAATTACAGGGTCAATCTGCTTATCACGAGCCATTTTAGTCAAATCACGTGCTAATTCATCTAATGTAGGTGTTCCCTCTTCTGGAGTTTGTTTACCACGATTCTTTTGTCTCATCTGAACTTCACTGACACCAAGTTGACGGAAAATCATTTTACGTACCTGCTTAACATCAGCACTTAATCCGCCCATAATTCTTGATGATAATATTTCATTATTACTTGTTAGCGCTAGTAAAAGATGCTCTGTACCCACCTTACTTGCATTTAAATTTTTAGCTTCATCGTTAGCAATTGATAAAATCATTTTTGCTTTTGGTGAGTAAGGTAAATAATTATCATTTTTATTTAATCTCAATGATCCATAACCAGTGAATCTTTCGATTTCTTCCATTATATCTTCTGGATCAACATTAAATTGTTTCAATACTTTATCTGCAATACCATTTTGTACTTCAGACAAAGCCAAAAGTAAATGTTCAGTACCAACGGCTTGTTGACGATAGTGTTTAGCAGCTTCCTGTGCTCGAATAAGAACTTCTTTTGCACTCGGCGTAAATAAATTATCCATATTATTACCTCTTTCTACTCTTCATATCGTAAGCGATTAATTAAATTAATCAACATTTTAGCGCGTATCATATTTTCTGATTCTGTATCCATACCAAGAAAAACATCTTTCTTTATTATAGCTAAAACTAAATTTGATTCTTTTTTTGTCAATGTCTTCTCATCATATAAACTTTGAATAATATCGTAACCTTCTTGTTGGGATACGTTTGTACCAATTAAATTTTCTATTGTTTGAATAAATTCTTGATCTACAAAAAGATTTACCTTTTCTATCCTAATATATCCACCGCCACCACGTTTACTCTCTACTACATATCCATTTTGAATAGTAAATCGCGTGTTAATAACATAATTTATTTGCGATGGTACACAATTAAATAATTCAGCAACTTCAGAACGTTTAATGACTATTTCTTTTTCGTCTAAAAGAATTTTCTTAAAATACTTCTCAATCACATCAGAAATATTCTGACCCTGCATATTCATCACCTCAAATAGTTTGACTAATGTTGACTTTCATTATACGAAATATAAATTAAAATTGAAAGTTATTTGTCCTAAACAAAAAAAGGAATTTAAACATAAAGTTTAAATTCCTTTTTCAATTAATCGGGAAAACAGGATTCGAACCTGCGACCCCCTGGTCCCAAACCAGGTGCTCTACCAAGCTGAGCTATTTCCCGAACACAAAAAAATGCACCCAGTAGGAGTCGAACCTACAACCTTCTGATTCGTAGTCAGACACTCTATCCAGTTGCGCTATGGGTGCATTAAAAATATAAAATTAAAACAATAAATGGTGCCGAGGACCGGAATCGAACCGGTACGGTGATCACTCACCGCAGGATTTTAAGTCCTGTGCGTCTGCCAGTTCCGCCACCCCGGCATTTATTGAAAAGCGGAAGACGGGATTCGAACCCGCGACCCCCACCTTGGCAAGGTGATGCTCTACCACTGAGCTACTTCCGCAAAAAAATTAAAAAATGGTGCCGACTAGACGATTCGAACGCCCGACCCCCTGATTACAAATCAGGTGCTCTACCAACTGAGCTAAGTCGGCATAACTGAAAATGATGCGGGTGAAGGGACTTGAACCCCCACGTCTTACGACGCTAGATCCTAAATCTAGTGCGTCTGCCAATTCCGCCACACCCGCAGAATGTGGAATTGAAAATGAGCCGTGACAGGCTCGAACTGTCGACCCTCTGATTAAAAGTCAGATGCTCTACCAACTGAGCTAACGGCTCAAATGGAGGTTACAGGGCTTGAACCTGTGACCCTCTGCTTGTAAGGCAGACGCTCTCCCAACTGAGCTAAACCTCCAAATAATAAAAAAAGCATGGCAACGTCCTACCCTCGCAGGGGGCGACCCCCAACTACTCTTGGCGCTAAGAAGCTTA